>DASPOR010000045.1 GCA_035625915.1 Alphaproteobacteria bacterium
CCGCACTCGGTAAAGCCAGACCCACAGGAGCCGGTCGGCGGAAAGGAGCCCCGAAGTCGGTGAGGGCGTTGCCGGCGCAAGACGATCACCTGATGTCGCAATGCGACAAGCTCGAGCTCCAGTGACGCTCGGCTTCGAAAACGGAACGAGAGGAGAGAGACGAGAGCGAACAGGATCGTAACCATGCCACCCGAGGCTATGGGGACGGTTCGAGGAAATGGGGGTTTTCTCGATGTTTCGACAATTTTGAGCAAGGACAGCGAAGATCTCTTCATCCTCTTCGAACCAGACATCCATCTGGTCCCAGAAAAAGGTAAGGTGGCCCTCTGCTCCGGCTCGATCGCCGAAAGGCTTGATGTAAGTGCGAGCGGCATTCTGCGCCACGCGATCGCTTACAACGACGCGCCAACAAACAGTGCCCGCGCCTTGCCGCAACTCGTCTTTTAAGACGCTCCGGACATCCGCAATTGGGAACCAATATGCCGGCGGCCGCTTCGTTCCATAGACGAGAAGAACGCGCTCGCTGCCGGCGATCAACTTGCCGCCAAAGGACGTGCGGATCCGGCTGCGTTCGATGTGCATCCCTCCTTCAGCCTGGCCCGCTCCATGGCAGATGGAACGAGGGGCCGCGAGAGTGTCTCGGTCATCTCGACGTTCCTTATCTTTGCGACAGAAATTGACGAGCTTTGCGTTGGTGACCTCATCGAGGCTGTCGCCAGCGAGAGCGAAAACGACGTCGCAACGGTGCTGCTGGGCCAGGGCGAGGGCTACGTCGACAACATCCCGGGGCACCGGGGCTGGGCGGGAACGTGCGTGTCGAATGCCACTCGAGGATCGCTCGATCGAGGATAGACATCGTCTCTCCCTTTCGTGGCTTGAGCATGTTTTTCGTCGGCTGACCCGCAGCCCAAGTTACCGCCTTCGAAAAGCCGACGTAAATGCAGGAGGACGGTTCACTTTCGATCGACCGCAATGAGACCACGCAGGGGCACGGACTGTTGTGCAACGGGTGGTGTTCTACCGGTCCGCTTCCGAGCCAGGGCAGCGCACGTTCGCATGACCGCAAAATCATGGTCTGGAAAACGCAGGCTCTGTGTGCCACGATGAGGCCGAGATAATCGGAGGTGTGCCATGAGCCAGCTCGACGTCGCCGACAGCACCGTTGCGGCGGACACTGAGAGAGCGTCGTCCGCCTATGTGCCGCCGCTCCAGCGCACAGAGGGGCAGCCGCCGCCCATAGCGGCGAACGGTGGCCTATCCTACATGTCGTTCGACCGGAAGGGCGATGCGGGAACCGCCGCGGCGCTGGAGGACGCACTCACCCAGATCGCTGAGGGCGAGGGCCAGCGAGTTACTGACATGATCGACAATGCGCCACCGGGCCCGATCGAGACCCGGTGGGGCCTCGGGTTCCGCGACTACGACGAGTGCATGGACTACATACGCACGAAGGGCATCAAGGCCCCCGAAGGGGGCCTGGCGCTGCCGCTGCCCTATACTGTCTACGAGCGGCCGACCTACTCCGTCGTCCCGTCCAACGCTCTCTGGCGAGACCCGGCGCGCGCCGACGTCGCGGCGATCCTGCGCAAGAACGAGGAGGACAACCGGCGGCGGCACCTCTATTTCCCGCAGGTGATGCGCGACGCGCGGCGCATCGGCGAGTACTACCCGGGCCTCTCGCCCAACAGCCCCGAATGCATGGACCGGCTCGGTGTCTCGCTGGCGTACCTGGAGTCCGCGTGCTCGAACTTCTACGATTCGGCGGAGGTGGAGCGCGTGTTCTACCCAGAGATCGAGAAGCTCCTCCTCGAGTTCTTCCCGGACGCGACTGATGCACTGGTCTACAACCACGACGTCTTCGACAAGGACTACGCGGGCGACCGCACGGAAGACCAGGACAACAAGAACCCGGGTGTGAACGCCCGTTACGCCCACCTCGTGCACAACGACCTCAACGACAACAGCGGCCGCGTGCGCTGCCGCGAACTGCTCACCAGGAACTTGCGGAACTTCGGGCGCGCGCAGCACTACACGGAAGAAGAGGCCGACAGGAAGATGTCGCGGCGATTCGTGTCGATCAATCTCGCCAAGCCGATGGAGACAGTCGAGCAGTTTCCCTTCGTGCTCTGCGCCTGGCCCTCCTTCGCCGACCAAGCGTACATCACCAATTACCGAATCTACGACGACCGCGTCGGCGAGACCACCCGCTTCACCT
>DASPOR010000046.1 GCA_035625915.1 Alphaproteobacteria bacterium
GCCAAGATTGTCGATATTCTACCCCAGCCCTATCGAGCTAGCCACCCTGGCCGCCCGTCGGTTGGTGCAGAATTTCGCCGTTTGGCATGGAATCTTCGATCGGCCGCCTGCAAATCGGCGCTTTACCTAATCGTGCATCCAGAATACTGAGAGGCGTCGCGCGTTTGACTTTATGTACGCGAATCCAAACCGAACGGGCGTCGACGTCGAATTTTGCCATCGCACGGGGATAAACTTGAATGAGTGGTCTTGAAAACAACCTTTCAGTCGAACGAAAGACGTTTGTGACCCATCTCGAATGCGGCTTGACGGGCGAGCGCTTCGAGGCGGATCGAATTCAAACGCTTTCCAAGGCGGGCAAGCCGCTTCTCGTGCGCTACGACTTGGAAGCGCTCGGTCGAGCAGTCAGCCGTGCCGAGATTGCAAAGCGTGCGCAGGATTTTTGGCGCTACCGCGAATTTCTGCCGGTTCGCCATGTGCGCGACATCGTAAGCCTTGGCGAACAGGTCACCCCACTGTTGCCCGCACCGAAGCTTCAGCGCCTTCTGGGCGGGGGTGAGATTCTGATCAAGGATGAAGGCCGGCTGCCGACCGGCTCATTCAAGGCGCGCGGCCTTGCCATGGCGGTCTCGATGGCGAAACAATTCGGCATCGCGCGCATGGCGATGGCAACTGCTGGAAACGCGGGTGCCGCTCTCGCCGCCTATTGCACGCGCGCCGGCATCGAGAGCTATGTCTTCTGCCCGCAGGATGCCCAAGGACCGAATGTCGGCGAGACCGTGCTTCAGGGCGCCAAGCTCTTCAAGGTCAACGGGCTGATCAACGACTGCGCGAAGATCGTCGCGGAAGGCAAGGACAAGATGGGCTGGTTCGACGCATCGACGTTGAAGGAGCCCTATCGCATTGAAGGCAAGAAGACGATGGGGCTCGAACTTGCCGAGCAGCTCGACTGGACTCTGCCTGACGTAATCTTCTACCCGACCGGCGGCGGGACTGGCCTCATCGGCATGTGGAAGGTGTTCGACGAGCTCGGCAAGATCGACTGGCTCGATGGCAAGCGCCCACGAATGATTGCAGTGCAATCGACGGGGTGCGCGCCGATCGTGCGCGCTTTTGAAAAGAACGCCGATTTCGCCGAACCGTGGCAGAACGCCGATACGATCGCATCGGGGCTGCGCGTACCCGCGGCACTCGGCGATTTCCTCATCCTGCGGGCCATTCGCGAGAGCAAGGGATTTGCGCTCGCGGTATCCGATGCCGATATCCTTGACGCCCGCGCCGAAGTCGGACGGGAAGAGGGCATGCTCCTCTCGCCCGAAGGCGCGGCGACCTATGCTGCCTACCGCAAGGCCCTCAAGGACGGACGAGTCGCGAAGAGCGATCGCGTGGTGTTGTTCAATTGCGGCATCGGCCTCAAATATCCCATGCCCGATGCAAATCGATTCATCGATCGCACGAAGCCGATCGATTATGCATCATTGTAGCGTGTCGTTCGCCGCTAACGGCTCGTACCGTCTCTCGCCCTGACTCGCTTGCCAATCTCCCCGATCAATGATCCGGGGCCGCCGCGGCTCTGCATAGCAATTATGCGTTTTGACGCGTGTATCCTCACAGAAAGTTGTACCCGCGGCAGGCAATAAAAGACCGGCTTCGCCGTATTTCACTTATACGGTTCGTTCCCGGTCGCGCTGTTCAGCGGCCGCGCAAGGTAGGATTTTGATGATGCCGAAACGTGGATTGATGGCTGCTTGGGCTGTAGTGGTTGTGCTTGTGATCGCGCTCGGGGTCGCATCGACATTCGTTCACCCCGAGAGCGGCCCGTCGTTAGAGGAGATCATCCGTGCCAATCTCGCCCCGCATCACGACCGCATCTCGCTCGGATGAACTCGCCGATCCATTGATTACGAAGGAATGAGTGGCGCTGCACCGAGCCTTTCGCGCGGAGTGCCGAGCACGCGCTCCATCGCAAGGCCGATCGCAAGCAAGCGCTCCTCCTCGCCGTGGCACGCGATGAGTTGAAGCCCGACGGGCATGCCCTTCCTGTCGAGTCCGACCGGAATCGTGATCGCGCAGAGCGATAGATAATTCACGATCGATGTGTTCCTAAGCGACGCCATATTGGCCCGCCGATAGGCGTTGAGGTCGGAAACCTCCTCGACCGTTGGGGGCGTTAGCGCGACGGTCGGGCAGGCGATGACGTCGAGATCGCCGAACCGCCCGACGACCGAGTCCGACAATTCGTCAAGCCTGCGATAGCGCAAAAGGAGTTCGCGCGCGGTGATCGCGCCACCGTCGGCTATACGGATCTTGATGATGGGGTCGATCAAGTCGCGCCATTCCGGAAGCTCCTTCTCGAGGAAGGCATCGCACTCGGCCGATACCACGCCGCCGACATGGAAAAGCTCGATTGCCGCCGCCGCTTCGGGGATCGGCGCCTCCTTGAGCCGAGCGCCCTCCTTCGCAAGCGTGTCGAGCGCGCCGCGGACGGCTTCGGCGATGCCCGGCGAACAATCGTCCCAGAGCGGGGGCCCCGCGATGCCGATCCTCAAATCGGCCAGATCGTACTCGGAGATGGCGGCCTCGAGGGCAGGCCATGCGCCCCACGAGGGATCGAGTGCCGAGAAGGCGTACGCGGCGTCGGCCACACTGCGTGCGAGGAACCCGGCCGTATCGAGCGTCTGGCTGAGTGGCACGATATGCCGAGTGGACCAGCGTCCGAAGCTCGTCTTGAGCCCGACGTTGCCGGTCATGCTCGCGGGAACGCGGACCGAGCCGGCGGTGTCGGAGCCGAGGGCGACCAGGGCCGAGCCCTCCAGAAGGCTCACGCCAGCACCACTCGACGATCCGCCCGGTACGCGGTGGGCGCGAGCGTCCCAAGGATTTCGCGGCGTGCCCCAATGTGGGTTGACGCCAAGTCCGCCGAACGCGAGTTCGACCGTATGGGTCTTGCCGATGGCGACCGCGAGCTGGCGGCGGAGCGCCGACACGACCGGCCCTTCCTGCTCCCAGCGCTCGGGCAGGCGCCTCGGCGTGCCGGCATAAGTCGGCCAGCCTTTGAGCCCATAGAGATCCTTGACCGAAACCGGCAAACCCTGAAGCGGCCCGAGATCGACACCGCTCATGAACGCGGCGTCCGCCGCGCGCGCCTGAAGGCGCGCCTCGTCGGCATTCCAGCTTTTGTAGGCATTGAGGGGCCCGCCCACGTCCTCGTGGCGCGCGATCGCCGCCTCGACGAGTTCGAGTGAGGTGACCTCGCCACGGCGCAACGCGGCCGCGATCGATGTCAATGGCTGCGAAAGAAGCGTCGACATGGGAAGCGAGAGTAGCGGCTCGTTTCGACTCGGGAAAGTGACTTCGAGTTACGCCGCGCGTCGGGACGCCAAGGCGGCGTTTTCGACCCGGATGCGGAATCGCAACAGAACGAGATTAAGCAGGGTAAAAATGAGGGCCACCTTCCAAAAGCCGAACACGAGCGGAAGCACCAAGACTTCACCCGTCACGACGGCATAGTTTGGGTGGCGCATGAAGCGATAGGGCCCGCGCTTCACGAGCGGTGCATTCGGCACCGTGATCACCCGCGTCGTCCAAAAGCGACCCAGGCTCGTCATCACCCATGCCCGGGCGGCGCTAAGGAGGATGTAGAGCGCCAACGGCGGCCAATAAAGGGGCGTATCCGGGCGCACCAATGCGAACATGGCAATGAGCCATGCACTGTGGAGCAGCACGAAGTAGCGGTAATGCTCGGCTCCGACCTCGACCGCACCCTCGGCTAATAGGCGCGCCGTGTGGCGGTTCGAAATCAACAGCTCTGCAAGCCGCTCGATAACGACGAGTGCCAAGACGGCATAGGCGGGACTCATGCCGCACTGCGGGCGGGAAGTTTCTCGACGTGAGTGGCCGCGTTTTCGATGATCATGAAACCTGCCGTGAATCCCGGTCCGAGCGAGGTCATGAGCGAACGCCGTGGAAGGCCGCCATTCGCGAGCACGCTCTCGAGCACGAACATGACCGTCGCCGCCGACATGTTCCCGTAGTCTCGCAAAACCGCGCGAGAATGCACAAGGCCGTCGGACGGCAGCTCGAACGCTTCTTCGAGCGCGGTGAGAATCTTGGCGCCCCCGGGATGGCAGATGAACGCCTCGATATCGGCAATCGAGAGGCCGTGGCGGGCGAGAAACCGGTTGACCGTATCGCGAAAGTCACTGCGCAATAATGCGGGAATATCGCGCGAGAACATGACTCCAAGGCCGTCGTCGCGCACGCGCCAGCCCATGATCTCGAGCGAACCGGGCCATGTGTGCTCGCCGGCCGCCGTCATGGCGGGGCCGTCGCCATCGCAACTGATCACGGCGGCCGCCGCCCCGTCGCCGAAGAGTGCTGTCGCGATCACGTTGCTCTTCGTGTGATCGTTGCGCCGGAAGGTCAATCCGCAGAGTTCGACGACAAGGAAGAGCACGCGCATGCCGGGTGAAGCACGGGCCATCTCGGCGGCGCGGGAGAAGCCGACCACACCGCCTGCACAGCCGAGGCCGAAAATCGGTAAGCGACGAATGTCGCGCCGCATGTTGAGCCGCTCGATCAGCAAAGCGTCGATGGTCGGCGTCGCGATCCCCGAGGTGGAGACGGCGACGATCGCATCGACATCCCCGATGTCAAGGTGGGCCTTTTCGAGGCATAACAAAGTCGCTCGCTCGAGCAAGGCCACCGCATTCTCGACATAGAGTGTGTTGCGATCGCGCCAGCTATGGGGCTTCAAGTACCAATCGAGGGGCACGCACGAATATCGCGTTTCGATCCCGGCATTGGCATAAACGGGCACCAACCGCTCGAACCGCGCCTTGTTCCGCGAGAATATAGCGCGGCCGATCTCTCGGACGTCCGCCTGGCGCAGCATGTGATCCGGTACCGCAGTCGAGAGCGCCAATAACTTCGGGTCGGGGGACATTTGCGTCAACCTCGGTTCGCAGGTCGCGTTGCATACCCGCATCGAGCCGGTACATATAAGATGCCATCATTGGACGCATGACTTACAAATTTGTCATGCGGTAAAGGGAGGCGGCGCAAGTTATACGGTAAGCTTTTCGAGCCTTCCACGGTTCAGCCTCAATCGCACGTAAAATTGATCGAATCGGCACCAATGTTGATCTCTGAATAGACAGCAAATATTCCTACAGGACGACATTCCCTCCATTTTCGATCACGCGACGCGCAAGTTTATTTCCCTTGTGTCCACTGGCGACCGTCATACAACTTGAGCCGCCCGGCGCGTCGCAGCCGGCGCTCAGCGGCAAGTGTCGCTGCTTGGCCGCTTTGTCTATCGAGCGGGCAAAGCCGTTGGAGCGAGCGGGCAGGGAGGGGACGATGTTCGAAGGCTTCACGCGGGCGCGGATCAAGACATCGGGAGCGGAAATCAACCTGGTTCATGGCGGCAGGGGTCCTGCACTTCTCCTCCTTCACGGCTATCCTCAGATGCATGCGATGTGGCACAAGATCGCAGGGCCGCTGGCAAGGGACTTCACCGTCGTATGCCCGGATTTGAGGGGCTACGGCGATTCCTCGAAACCTGCGACGACGGCGGATCATTTTCCCTACTCCAAGCGTGCGATGGCGCAGGACATGGTCGAGACGATGACGGCGCTCGGTCATAAGCGGTTCTCCGTCGCCGGGCACGACCGCGGGGGGCGTGTGACACACCGCCTCGTCGCCGATCATGAAGAGCGCGTTTCGAAGGCAGCCGTTCTCGATATCGTCCCCACGCGCCGGATATTCGCATCGACCGACAAGGCGATTGCGACAGGCTATTATCATTGGTTCTTCCTTATCCAGCCTTACGACTTGCCAGAACATTTGATCGGCGCCGATCCCGACTATTACCTCAAGAAGAAGCTTGAACGGTGGTCCGACGGCGCCGAATGCTTTGCATCCGAGGCCGTCGCCGAGTATGTGCGGTGTTTCCGCGACCCCGCGACGATCCATGCAACGTGCGAGGATTACCGTGCCGCGGCCTCGATCGACCTCGTGCACGACGAAGCCGACTTGGCGCATAAGCCCGCGACGCCGCTCTTGGCCTTATGGGGCAAGAAAGGTCTCATGGAGCGGCACTTCGACGTGCTGGCGACCTGGCGGGAGCGCTTCCGCGATGTCCGGGGTGCAGCCCTCGATTGCGGTCACTTCCTCGCGGAGGAAAAGCCCGACGAAACCTGTCGCGCACTGCACGCCTTCTTCACGAGCTAGATACGCGTCCTTCGGCGCCCTTCGAACTAAGCCCACGTCTTTGCCCCACCCGAAAGGGCGCACCTTCGCACGCGAGCACCGTTGAGTGTCCGCCCACCAAAATGATCGAAGCCCAAAAAAACGCCGGAATTATCCGCCGATATCGCCGGCACCGAAACATCGTGGGGCTTCGCTCCCACGCCGCGCACATTTCGCGCGCCATTGCCGCATTCGATCCTTTGAGCGAGGATATGGCAAGATGCCATGACCAGAGACAAAGGCCAAAAACACCCCGAATTCGACCCGGGCAATGTTGCGTCAGTTGGGCCGGGAGAGGCGGGGGCCGGGTCGAAGGCGGCCAAACCCGTCCGGCGCGCAACCGTGACGGGGCGGTTGCGCGCCTATTTTTTTGCGGGCGTGCTCGTGATCGCCCCGATCAGCATTACCTTCTACATCGCCTATCTCATCCTCGATTTCGTCGATTCCCGCGTAACGCCGCTCATTCCGGCACCCTTCAATCCGAGCACCTATCTGCCGTTCGGCATCCCTGGCCTGGGACTGGTCATCCTGCTCGTAGCACTCACGTTTATCGGCGCCATGACGGCCGGCTATCTCGGCCGCGTGTTCGTGCGCATTTCGGAAAGCATTCTCGCGCGCATGCCGGTCATCAGCGGCATCTATGGCGCCGTCAAGCAACTGGTCGAATCCGTCTTCGCGAGCCAGGCAAGCGCATTCCGCCAAGTCGTGCTCATCGAATGGCCCCGCGACGGCGCATGGTCCCTCGGCTTCGTCACGAACACGACCGCAGGCGAGATCGTCGAGCACCTCACTCGCGACGTGGTCAGCATCATGGTGCCGACGACGCCGAACCCAACATCGGGTTATCTCGTCTTCATTCCGCGGGAGAAAGTCATACCACTCCGAATGAGCGTCGAGGATGCCATGAAGATGATTCTCTCGAGCGGCATCGTCGTGCCGCCCTACGAGGCCGAGCGACTGCGCAAGGCGGCGGCCCCCGTGCTGCCGTAGCGATCTCAGCCCGATCTCAGGTATTTCACCGCCGCGTCGCGCTCCATAAGATAGAGGAGCGTGCGGAGCGCTTCGCTGCGCGGACCCCTAAGGTCGGGATCGCGCTCGAGCGCGAGCCTCGCGTCGTCACGCGCCGTAGCAAGCAGTTCTCGATGTACGGCCAGGTCGGCCAGGCGGAAATCCGGCATGCCGCTTTGCCGCGTGCCGAGCATTTCGCCAGGGCCGCGCAGGCGGAAATCCTCCTCCGCGATCCGAAAGCCGTCCTCGGTCTCGCGCATTATCGCGAGCCGCGATTTCGCGGTAGCACCGAGTGGTGTCGCGTAAAGAAGGAGGCAGGTCGAGGGCTTTTCGCCGCGCCCGACGCGCCCGCGCAACTGATGGAGCTGGGCGAGCCCGAAGCGTTCGGCATGTTCGATCACGATCACGCTCGCGTCCGGCACGTCGACGCCGACTTCGATTACCGTGGTGGCGACCAGGATTTGAAGAGGGCCGTGGGCGAATGCCTCCATCACCGCATCCTTTTCCGATCCCTTCATCCGGCCGTGAACGAGCCCGGTCTTGCCCGGAAAGATCGCGGACAACTCCGCCTGTCGCTGGCTCGCGGCCGCGAGGTCCACCGCCTCGGATTCCTCGACGAGCGGGCAAACCCAATAGACCTTCGCGTCCTTTTCAAGGACTCGCCGAAGAGCGGCGACGACTTCCTCGATCCGATCGAGGGGAATCGTTCGCGTGTCGATCGGGTGACGGCCGGCCGGCTTCTCGCTCAGGCGCGAGACATCCATATCGCCATAAGCCGCAAGCATCAGCGTGCGCGGAATCGGCGTGGCCGTCATGACGAGCATATCGATCGCGCGTCCTTTGGAGGCGAGGAGCAGGCGCTGGTGGACGCCGAAACGATGCTGCTCGTCGACGACGGCGATCGCGAGATCCCTAAATGCGACATCTTCTTGGACGAGCGCGTGAGTCCCGATCACGATGTCGATGGCGCCGTCGGCGAGGCCGTCGAGAATGCCCTGCCGCGCCTTGCCTTTGTCCCGGCCGGTCAGCAGCGCCACATGCACCCCTCCCGCTCGTGCAAGAGGCTCGATGGTGTTGAAGTGCTGGCGTGCGAGTATTTCGGTCGGCGCCATGAACGCACCTTGAGCGCCCGCCTCGACCGCGTTGAGCATGCCGAGGAAAGCAACCAACGTTTTCCCGCTTCCCACGTCGCCTTGAAGGAGGCGCAGCATCCGCGCATCTCGCGCCATGTCCGCGACGATGTCCTTTACGGCATCGTTTTGCGATGCGGTGAGCTTGAAGGGAAGCGCATCGACGACTTTTTTCCGCAGACGTCCATCACCGGCGATGGGCCGTCCGGCCAGTCGGCGCTGGTGGGCGCGCACGAGTGCGACCGCCAGCTGATTGGCAAAAAGCTCGTCATAGGCGAGGCGTTGACGCGGCAAAGACGAAGGCTCTACCGCGGCTTCGCTGTCCGGGTTGTGGGCCGCCGTCAAAGCCGTGCGCCAGCTTTGCCATCCGGCGCGGCTAAGAAGGGCCGCGTCGATCCATTCGGGAAGTTCGGGTGCGCGTTCGAGGGCCGCACGCACCGCTTTACCCACGACCTTCAGTGTGAGGCCCGTGGTAAGGGGATAGACGGGCTCGATCCCCCTGAGCTGTTCGAGCTCGCTGATCGGGCCGATATGATCGGGGTGCGTGATTTGAAGCTGGTCGCGAAATCGCTCGAGCCTGCCGCTCACGACGCGCTGTTCACCGACCGGCAGGGCCTTCTGGAGGTATTCGGGTCGGGCATGGAAAAAGACGAGGTTGATGAATCCGGTTTCGTCCCGGCAGCGCACGCGGTAGGGCAGGCGCGGGCTTCGCGGCGGCTCGTGGCCGTCCACCCACACGGTGACCGTAGCGACGGCCCCTTCCTTCGCGTCGCGCAATTTGGGCGCGTAGCGCCGGTCGATCAGGCCGACCGGCATGTGCCACAGGAGATCGACAACGCGCGGGCCGGCGAGACGCTCGAACAGCTTGGCAAGGCGTGGGCCGACGCCGGGTAAAGTCGTGACCGGGGCGAACAGGGGGAAAAGGAGCCGAGGGCGCATTCGGGATGGGTGCTATGCCGCCGTGATTGCTGACAGGAGGCTGCCACGGCCTTATATCCTACCTGCATCCTGGGTGGGATGTGAGAATGACGGAACCCGGAGAAATTCTGCTCAAGCGCCTTCGATTCCGCAGCTGGCATCGGGGCACGCGAGAGATGGACTTGCTCCTCGGTCGTTTTGCCGACCGGTACCTCGATCAGTTAAGTCCGGCACAGCTCCGTCAGTACGAAGCGTTGTTGGAGGTCGCCGATGCGGACCTTTACAATTGGGTAACGGGACAGGCCCCAATCCCGGCCGGCTTCGACAACGACGCCTTGCGGCTCATCAAGAACCTTAACCTTTCCAGCTCAACATCTTGAAATTAGACCGAAAGCCATTGACGTTACCTGCGCGGCTCACGATTTCAGGTGCGCCCGAGGGCCTGGATGCGCTGCTGCTGGTGGAATTGGCGGCGACGGCGGCGCCTCAAACGATACTTCATGTCGCGCGTGACGACGCGCGGCTGAGCCGGATGATGGAGGCACTCGCCGCCTTTGCCCCTTCACTTGAAGCCTTGGCGTTTCCTGCGTGGGATTGCCTGCCCTACGACCGCGTTTCACCGAATGCCGAGATCACGAGCCGCAGGATCGACACGCTGACACGGCTCGCGCTGTTGCCGGCCGCTCGCCAGGCTCGCATCGTCGTTACGACGGTCTCGGCACTTCTCCAAAGGCTACCGCCTGCCGAGATGTTCCGGAGGGCAGTGTTCGGGGTTGCGGTCGGGCAACGCTTTCTGATGGAAGAATTGGCCCAGTTCGTCGCGCGCAACGGCTACCGCCGCGCCGAAACGGTGCGCGAGCCCGGCGAGTATGCGATCCGAGGCGGCATCGTCGATATCTTCCCGCCCGGGGCCAACGAGCCGGTGCGGATCGACCTATTCGGCGACGAGGTTGAGCGTATTCGGTGCTTCGATCCCCTCAGCCAGCGCACCACCGCCCGGCTAGACCGGATCGAGCTCAAGGCGATGAGCGAGGTGACGCTCGACGACGCGGCCGTCGAGCGCTTCCGCGTGCGTTATCGGGAGCTCTTCGGTGCGGCGAACGATGCCGACCTGCTCTATGCGTCGATCAGTGCCGGACGTGTGCACATCGGCATGGAGCATTGGCTCCCCCTTTTCCACGAGCGGCTCGAGACGCTTTTCGATTACGTGCCCGGAGCCGCGATCACCTTCGACCATCAGGCCGAAGAGGTGATCGGGACCCGACTCGAAACCGTCGCCGAGTTCTACCTTGCACGGAAGAGCCTCGTCGATGCTGACAAGTCGACGCTTTACAAGCCCGTTCCGCCGGAGCTCATGTTTCTCGATCGGCGCGCGCTCGACGAGGCGCTCGCCACGCGCTGGGTCGCGAGCTTCACCCCCTTCAAGAGTCCCGAGACGACGGCCGAGGGCGCAAGCGTCATCGACGCAGGCGGGCGGTTGGGCCGTGATTTCGCCGAGGCCCGCACCAATCCCGACGTCAACGTCTTCGATGTCGTGCGCGAGCATATCGTCGCGTCGCAACAAGCGGGCCGCCGCGCAGTCGTCGCCTGTTACAGTCAAGGTGCCCGCGATCGCCTCGGCACTCTCTTGCACGAACACCGCGTTCCGGGTGTTGTTCCGCTCACGAATTGGACCGAGCTCGACGCGCTCGGACCCGACGCCGTCGCCCTCATTGTGCTCGGTTTGGAGCGCGGCTTCGAGCGCGACGGGCTCACGGTCATCGCCGAACAGGATATTCTCGGCGAACGCCTGGTTCGCTCCGCCCGCAAGCGCAGCCGTGCCGAGAATTTCATCTCCGAAGTTTCCGCCTTGACGGCGGGAGACCTGGTCGTCCACGTGGAGCATGGCATCGGGCGCTATGAAGGGTTGGAGACGATCGAGGTATCCGGCGCACCCCACGATTGCCTTCGTGTGCGCTACGAAGGCGGTGACAAGCTCTTCGTCCCGGTCGAGAACATCGAGGTGCTTTCGCGCTACGGCTCGGAGGAAGCCGGGGCGCAGCTCGACCGCTTGGGGGGTGCTGGCTGGCAGGCGCGCAAGGCGCGCGTCAAACGTCGCATCCAGGAAATCGCGGAACACCTCATCAGGATTGCGGCCGAACGACTTATCAAGCCGGGCGACGTAATCGCCGCGGCCGACGGCCAATATGCCGAATTCTGCGCGCGCTTTCCTTATCCCGAGACCGAGGATCAACTCTCGGCAATCGACGACACCGTTCGCGATCTCGGTGCCGGCAAGCCGATGGATCGCCTCGTCTGCGGCGATGTCGGCTTCGGCAAGACCGAAGTGGCGCTCCGGGCGGCATTTCTCACGGTCATGTCCGGCTATCAGGTTGCGATCGTCGTGCCGACGACGCTGCTCGCGCGCCAGCATTACACCACCCTGCGGGAGCGTTTCTCGGGCTTGCCCGTGCGCATCGGTCGGCTCTCGCGCCTTACGCCCGTCAGGGAGGCCGCCGAGGTCAAGGCTGGTCTGGCGGACGGCAAGGTCGATATCGTGGTGGGCACCCATGCGGTTCTCGCGAAATCGATCGCGTTCAAGCATCTCGGTCTTCTCGTCGTCGACGAGGAGCAGCATTTCGGGGTCAAGCAGAAGGAGCGGCTCAAGGAGCTTCGAGCCAATGTTCACGTCCTCACCCTGACGGCCACGCCGATCCCGCGCACCCTCCAGCTCGCCTTGAGCGGCGTGCGCGACATGAGCGTCATCGCAACCGCGCCGATCGACCGGCTTGCCGTGCGCACGTTCGTGCTGCCCTACGATCCCGTTGTCATCCGAGAAGCGCTCCTGCGCGAGCATTTCCGCGGCGGGCAAAGCTACTTCGTATGCCCGCGCATCGAGGACCTCCCGGCCGTGCACGAGCGCGTCAAGACGCTCGTGCCCGAAGTCAAGATCGTGACCGCTCATGGACGCCTCAGTCCGACCGAACTCGAATCGGTGATGTCGGCGTTCTACGACGGGAAATTCGACGTGTTGCTCTCGACCAATATCGTCGAATCGGGCCTCGATATCCCGTCGGTCAATACCATGATCATTCACCGGGCGGACATGTTCGGTCTCGGTCAACTTTATCAATTACGCGGACGCGTCGGACGCGCCAAGGTCCGCGCCTATGCATACCTCACACTGCCGCCCGGCAAGGTGCTGACCGATGCCGCGACCAAGCGGCTCCATGTCATGCAAACACTCGACACTCTCGGCGCGGGCTTCACGCTCGCGAGCCACGACATGGACATCAGGGGCGCCGGAAACCTTCTTGGCGAGGAGCAGTCCGGCCATGTGCGCGAGGTCGGCATCGAGCTTTACCAGCAAATGCTCGAAGAGGCCGTCGCAAGTGCCAAGGGCCAATCGGCCGCCGCCGGCCAACGCGAATGGACGCCACAAATCAGTCTTGGCACCCCGGTGCTGATCCCGGAAGGCTACGTGCCCGATCTCGGCGTTCGGCTCGGGCTTTACCGACGCATCGCGCTCCTCGTCGATCGTGCCGAAATCGACAGCTTCGCGGCGGAAATGGTCGACCGTTTCGGGCCGCTGCCGCAGGAAGTCGAAAACTTGCTCCGGATCGTCGCGATCAAGCGCCTCTGCATCGATGCCGGCGTGGACAAGCTCGATGCGGGGCCAAAAGGTGCGCTGCTGGCGTTCCGGAACAACCGCTTTGCAAACCCTCTGGGGTTGGTTCGCTTCGTGACCAGCGAGGCCGCGACGGTCAAGCTCAGGCCGGACCAGCGGCTCGTGGTTCGCCGTTCATGGGATGAGGAAGCCGCCCGTGTCGCGGGCGTGCAGCAGCTTCTCGAGAAGATCGCCGAGATCGCCCACGCCCCTGTCGAGCGTGCCGCTTAAGCACTGGGCGTGGCTTGCGCGGCCGCGTGGGATCGGCGGGGGGCGCTTGCCCCGTCGGATCAATTTTCGCGCGTCTCTTCGTCGACGCTCGCCGCATCTCTCCCGATCAAGCCGAACGCCTGAACGAAGAGATCGGGCGATTGGGCGCCGGAGATCACGTATTTTCGGTCGAGGATGAAGCAGGGAACGCCTTGGATGCCCATGCGGCGCGCCATCTGATCCGCGTTCGCGACATCGGCCGAACCTTCGTCGCCCTCGAGATAATCGGCGAGTTGGCCGCGCTCGAGGCCTGCGCGTGCGCCGGCGTCAAGCAGCTCGCGGCGGTCGCTGATGTCATGGCCATCGACGAAATAGGCATTGAACAGACTTTCAACGACGGCATCCTGCAGGCCGTAATCCAGCGCGAAGCGGATTACGCGGTGGGAATCGACTGTATTCGGCGTCCGCACGATGCCATCGAAGTTGAATTCGATGCCCTCGCCAGCACCGGCCTCGCGGATCGCGTCGTATGCGCCAGAACCGCGGCTATCGCCAAATTTGAGGCGCAGGTACTCTCGCCTGTCCATGCCTTCGGCAGGCATGTCCGGGTTGAGCTGAAAAGGATGCCAAGTGATTTGAAGATCGCTTTGCGGCGCCAAGGTCAGCGCGCGCTCGAGCCGGCGCTTGCCGACGAAGCACCACGGGCAAATGGTGTCCGACACGATATCGATGATCATGCCTTAAGATAGATCGCCGCGTGTGCGAAGGCGAGTGCGACGGCTGCTTCCGGCAGTGATCGATCGCAGCGCAGTTCACCGCATTTGGGATTTTGCCCGCGCAATCAAACCGTCGACCGTATCGCCGGCCTCGGCGGTGGCTATGCCGGTCCCGACCCAGACCCGCAACGGATCGGCTTCGACGCTATTTTTCAATGAAAAATCGGTATTGAGCAAAACGCCCTCAATGCGGTTGGCGACGAATTGGGCCTCGTGCGCACCGGTGTCCGGAAGAATGACCGCCACGATGGATTCGCCCAATCGAGCGGCCATGTCTTCGGCGCGAATGAGGCCGGCAATCCAGCGCGATACTTGATTGACGACGCGATCTCCCGAACCGCCGCCATATTGGCGCTCGAACCAGGCGATGTTTTGGAGATCGAAGAGCACAAGCGAAACCGGCTTTTGGCTGAGTCCGGCGTTCGAGATGAGGCGACTGAGATGGCGCGAGGAAAATGCCTTGCTATAGAGCCCCGAGGCCGCGTCGGCGGTCCGCTCCACGAGCGTGCCCGAGAGGCCGCGATGGATGGCCTGGCGCACTCGCTGACGGCGCACGAGGCTCAAGACGTGATCGCGCAGTTCCGTCGGATCGAAAGGACGATGCAAGACGATACTGGCGCCGCGGCTGTAGCAGGTTTCGACATCTGCAAACTGTTCGCGTCTTGCCACGATGAGGACGGGCAGGTTGAAGAGACGCGGATTGTTGCGAATATGGGCGCAAAGGTGAAGCGTTCGCTCGATCTCGTCTTCGGGCACCACCACGAGAGCATCGAACTGCGAGCTGGAAAGGGATTCCGCTGCCTCGAACGCGTCGGCGGAATGGGCAATCCCACAATCCGCCGCAAGCACCAATTCGACGGTCGACCCAGTGGGTGAAGTCAATCCCGAATTGAGGAATAGCACCCGCGGCTCGCGTACGTCCGGTTCGATAGTCGCCTTCGCACCCTCGGCCAGACCCAGGGCGTGCATTGTCTGACGACGGCGATGGAGTTCCGCCGTCATGGTCGCGAGGCGGAAGAGGGGCGCCAGTCGTGCTGCGAGTATGGCGTTGCTGACGCCTCCCGTGATCACGTCGTCGATGCCGGCGGCGAGGCATCCGCGGCGAAAGGTGGCATCGGCGTACATCGCCTGCATGACGACGGGAACATGGCGTGTTTCGTCACAGTGCTTCACCCCTTCAGCGAGCGCCATCGCTGCCCCGATATCTTCATCGGCATTCACGACGACGAGGTCCGGCAGCACTTCGCGAACGATGCGGAGTGCGCGCGTGCCAGCACCGACCGGCACCGTCGCATAACCGCAGGCGTCGAGCCGGACACTCAGCTCGCGGATCCGCTTCGGATCGGCGCTCGACACCACGACGCGCGCGAGGGAGCGGGCTGCACCTGTTGCTTCAATTACCGCGATCGTCATCCTATGCTCGCTTGGCGGCCAAGTTCTGCAAGGGAACCAACCCGACAAAATTGCCGTGAACTGGTTACCGAATGCTGAAGCGCACGCTTCATCGGATTTTGCGGTGAGCCAAAGGGTTAAGGACAAAAAATGAATATTAATAAAGAAATACCGGATAATCCTCATGTCAGCCCTTATGAACGCGATCTCGATCGCAACGCA
The DNA here is from genome assembly GCA_035625915.1 of Alphaproteobacteria bacterium. Lineage (NCBI taxonomy): Bacteria > Pseudomonadati > Pseudomonadota > Alphaproteobacteria > Alphaproteobacteria bacterium. The sequence goes on from DASPOR010000046.1 coordinate 15,555, forward strand.
GCCAATTTCACGCCGCTGACCCCGCTCGGCTTTCTCGAACGCGCCGCTTCCGTTTACCCGGAGAAAATCGCCGTCATTCATGGAGACACCCAATTCACGTATGGCGATTTCATGGCTCGATGCCGGCGGCTCGCGTCGGCGCTGAAATCCCACGGCGTGGGCGTCGGCGACACGGTATCGATCATGGCCCCGAACGTCCCGGCGTTGCTCGAAGCGCATTATGGGGTGGCGATGGCGGGTGCCGTCCTCAATGCGATCAATTACCGTCTCGACTCCGCGAGCATCGCGTTCATGCTGAGCCACGGCGGCGCCAAGGTCTTCATTGCGGATCGCGAGTTTTCCCCTTTGGTCAAACCGGCATTGGCAACGCTCGAAAGGCCGCCGGTCGTCATCGATATCGACGATCCGCTCCATGCCGGCGGCGAACTTCTCGGCGAGAAGGACTACGAAGCGTTCCTGGCCCAGGGCGACCCCGATTTCACCTGGCGCTCGCCCAAGGACGAGTGGGAAGCGATCGCGCTTAGCTACACCTCAGGCACCACAGGCAATCCCAAGGGTGTCGTCTACCATCATCGCGGCGCTTTCCTGAATGCGCTCGGCAACGTCATTGAATTTGGCCTGGATGCAAGTGCTGTCTATCTCTGGACGCTGCCCATGTTCCACTGCAGCGGATGGACATACACCTGGGCGGTCACCGCGGTCGCGGGAACCCATGTCTGCCTGCGCAAGGTGGAGCCCCGGCTCATCTTTGCCTTGATCGAAAGGCATCGAGTAACCCATCTGTGCGGCGCACCCATCGTCCTCAACATGCTGGTTCATGCACCGGAGAGCGAAAAGCGACGTTTCGCGCACCGTGTCGAGGTCGCGACCGGGGGTGCGGCCCCGCCAAGTGCGATAATCGCCGCCATGGAGAGCATGGGCTTTCGCGTGACGCACCTCTACGGCCTCACCGAAAGCTACGGCCCCGCGACGCTTTGCGCGTGGCAGGAGGCTTGGGGCGATCTCGATCTTGCCGACAAGGCGTCGAAAATGGCGCGGCAGGGCATCCGCTACGTCACACTTGCCGACATGATGGTCGCCGACCCTGCCACCCTTCGTCCTGTCGCGTCGGACGGTGCGACGATTGGCGAGCTGATGCTTCGTGGCAACACCGTGATGAAGGGCTATCTCAAGAACCCGAAAGCGAGTGCCGAGGCCTTTCGCGGCGGCTGGCTTCATACCGGCGATCTCGCGGTGCGCCACCCCGACGGCTATGTCGAGATCAAGGATCGCTCGAAGGACATCATCATTTCCGGGGGTGAGAACATCTCCTCGCTCGAAGTCGAGGAGGTGCTTTACAAGCATCCGCTCATCATGGAAGCCGCCGTGGTTGCGCGGCCCGACAGCAAATGGGGCGAAGTGCCATGCGCGTTCGTGACCCTCAAGGACGAAAGTGCTGAGGTCAGCGCGCAAGAGATAATCGCCTATTGCCGAGAGCATCTTGCGCGTTACAAGGTGCCGAGATACGTCGTTTTCGGAGCACTGCCGAAAACCTCGACTGGCAAGATCCAGAAATTCGTGCTTCGCGAAAAGGCGAAGGAGGCTTGACGAACGAGGGTGGACAGGGACGAGGGGTAGAGAGGGGTATGGTGGCGGCTGAGTATTTCGACCTTACGGGAAAAGCAGCGATCGTGACGGGTGCCACGAGCGGGCTCGGGCGTCACTTCGCGATCACGCTTGCGCGCCAGGGTGCGAAGGTGGCGCTCATGGGCAGGCGGGTCGGACTTCTGCGAGATCTTGCGAGGGAAATCGAGGGCTTCGATGGTCGCGCCATCCCAATCGCCGCCGATGTGGCGCGTGCGGACAGTGTGCGGCAAGCCATAGCCGCCGCCGAGACCGAGCTCGGCTCGATCGGCATTCTCGTCAACAATGCGGGTGTCGCGATTGTAAAGTCCGTTCTCGACATGTCGGAGAAAGACTGGGACCAGATCGTCGATGTGAACTTGCGCGGCGCCTGGCTCGTGGCCCAGGAGGTCGCCAAGCACATGGCGCGTCTCGGTCATGGCGGCAGCATCATCAATATCGCGTCGATCACTGCGTTCCGCGTCGCAGGGCAGCTCTCCGCCTATGCCGCCACCAAGGCGGCCCTTGTGCAGCTGACCAATTCCATGGCGCTCGAATTGGCGCGCTATAAGATCCGCGTGAATGCGATCGCACCGGGATACATCGAGACGGACATCAACCGGGAATTTTTTGCGAGTGCAGCCGGACAGGCGATGATCAAGCGCGTGCCCCAGCGCCGGCTGGGGCAGCCCGAGGACCTCGACGGCGCCCTTCTGCTGCTGGCATCGGATGCCTCGTCCTACATGACCGGCAGCACCATCGTCGTGGATGGCGGGCATCTTCATTCCGCGCTGTGACGCGACATCGAATTACGGGAAGGCCGAAAATGGATTTCAATCTTTCCCCCGAGATCGAAGGCTATCGCACACGCGTCAGAGCCTTCGTCGACGAACACGTGATTCCCGTCGAAACCGATCCGGCAGCACGGGACGTGCACGAGAACATCGCCGAAGCAGCGCTTCAAGCGTTGCGAGCGAAGGCGCGCGCCGCCGGGCTCTGGTGCTTCCAGATGCCGAAGTCGCGGGGCGGGATGGGTGTGGGGATCGTGGGCATGGCCGCGTGCTATGAGGAGATGGCGCGATCCATTTTCGGCCCCCTCGTCTTCAACTGCATGGCGCCCGACGACGGCAATATGATCGTGCTCGAGAAAGTCGGCACCGAAGCGCAGAAGGAGCGCTGGCTGCAGCCGATCATCGATGGCAAGGTGCGCTCCTCCTTCGCCATGACCGAGCCCGGGTCGGGTGCCGGTTCCGATCCCCTGGGGATGATGAAAACGCGCGCCGTGAAATCCGGCGGCAAGTGGATCGTCCAGGGCCACAAGTGGTTCATCACCGGTGCGGACGGTGCCGCCCATTTCATCCTCTTGGCGCGGACTTCGGACGATCCGCGCAAGGGATTGACCGCGTTCCTCTTCCACAAGGATCAGCCCGGTTGGCGCATCATACGTCGCATTGCGATCATGGGGCCGGAGGAGCATGGCGGTCATTGCGAACTGAAATTCGACGGTCTCGAAATTCCCGAGGAGAATGTACTGATGGGGGTTGGGGACGGGATGAAGGTCGCTCAAATCCGCCTCGGCACGGCACGCCTTACCCATTGCATGCGGTGGCTCGGCTGGTCGAAACGCGCCCTCGAAATCGCGAGCGGCTATGTCGCCACGCGCGAGTCGTTCGGCGCCAAGCTCATCGACCATGAGGGGGTTCAATGGCTTTTGGGCGAGGCGGCGATGGACATCCAGCTCGGCCGGCTCGCGACGATGCATGCGGCCTGGAAGCTCGACCAAGGCGAGCAGGCGCGCAAGGAAGTCTCCATGGCGAAGGTCGTCGTCGCCGACACCCTCCACAAGGCGGTCGATACCGCGATTCAGCTTTGCGGCGCCAAGGGATATTCCAAGGATACGATCCTCGAATGGCTCTATCGTTATGCGCGCCAGGCGCGGCTCGTGGATGGCGCTTCGGAAATCCACAAGATGGTGCTCTCCCGAGCGCTGGTGCGCGAGCAAACGAACTTCTGGTCGTGGGGTTGAGGGCGAGAAGCCGACGCTGACAGCGTTGTCGATCAACCGGCCGGCGCACGCTTCTTCGTCTGCTCGCGATAGAAAATATAGAGCCCGCTGGCGATGATGACGAGCGCGCCGACAATCGTCCAAAAGTCCGGCAGGTCGCCCCATAAGAGAAACCCGTAGCCGGTCGACCAGATAAGCCCGACATAGGTGAACGGTGCAACGGCGGCGGCGGGCGCTTCAGCGAGCGACCGGATCATGCAGTAATGGCCGATGACGCCGCAAAGACCGGCGAACGCCATCAGCGCCCAGCCTTCGAGGTCGGGCGTCACCCAGACGAAGGGCAGGCCGATCGTGGCGGCAATCGCACCCACGAAGGCGCTCATCGTGTTTGTCGTCATCGGCCGGTCGGTGCGGGCGAGCACGCGCGTCGTGATCTGGTAAAGCGCGTTGATCGCTGCGGCCAGCACCGCGAGAAGTGCCGAGGTTTGAATGACGCCGACGCCCGGGCGCACGATGATGACCGCACCGGCGAAACCGACGGCGACGCCGATCCAACGGCGTATCCCCACCTGCTCCCGGAGCAGTGGAACCGACAGTGCCGTAACCAGGATGGGGCTCAGGAACATGATCGAAGTCCCCGCCGCAAGCGGCATCGTCCTGAGCGCCACGAAATAAATTGCCGTCGTCAAGACTAGGAAGAGCCCCCGGAGAAACTGCATTCCATAGCGCGCATGGCTCATCACGGAAGGTAAACGCGTACCCGCCCAAATCACCGCATAGATCGTGTGGAAGAGATAACGGCCCCAGACGATCTCGATTGCCGGGAGCGACCTGGTGAGGTATTTCGCCGTCGCGTCGAGGCTCACGAAGAAGATCGTCGTCACGAGCATCCAGAGGATGCCGCGCCGGACATTGGCCGATTCGGGGGAGGCGATTGCGAGGCTGGTCATGGTGTTGGTCGCGAAAGCCGTTCCTGCATCAGACAAAAGCTGCCGCGACGCGATCATAAACAGGCCGGCCGCCGGGACCCAGGGCTAATTACGCACAGCAAGCCTCGGTAAAATCGTCGCGGCTGATTCCTTGGATGCCCGGGTCAAGCCCGGGCATGACGAGTGGAGGAGTCCAACTTATTTGTCGGATACAGGACACTTGCGATTCTATTAGTCTGACAATTCCCGTTCACCAAGGCAGGGCAGTTCCTCGAACGGACCGCCACTTACTCCCTCCCGTCATGCCCGGGCTTGACCCGGGCATCCACGCTTTTCAGCATCACTCGTCATGCCCGGGCTTGACCTGGGCATCCAGGTGCTTGCGCAAGCTGAACGTAAAGGTCGTTCCCGTTTGGGTTTGTTGCCGGAATAAGATGCATTTTCCAGGCACGCGGCCCACAGCATCTCCGCCGGGCTCAGGATCAAGTTCTCGTGCCGCGGCGCATGTGTCGCAGATAGCTCAGCCCGCTGACCCACGTGAGCACCGCGACCGCGCAGTAGCCGACGGTATAGCTGCCGATCGTACCGAGCACGAACGCAAAGCAGTAGGGTACCGCCACCACGCCCGCGAACATGACGAAGGAGCATCCGCCGGTGATCTCGGCGGCACGGCCGGGTGGGGCGTGGCGCGCCACTTGAGCGAGTTGCACGCCGTTCCACGCGATCGCGGTCGCGCCGTAGGCAATACACACGGCGACGATTGCAATGAATGGCCAGGCCGGCGTGAAGAAGCCGACGAGCACGGCGCATCCGGACATGGTCAGCCCCAGCACGCCAAGCAGGCGAAAGGGGGCGATAAATCGGTCGGCGAGCATGCCCCACACGATGCGGCCGGTCACACTCGCAATGAGTGCAGCGGAGAACACGAAACCCGAGCGGTCAATCGACATTCCAATCCGACCGCTGAGATAGGTAACGAGGAATGTAAGGAGGCTCTGTTGCATCCCCGCAAAGGCGAATGCGGTCAACGCGAGCATGCGGAGTTCGCGGGAGCGGAACACGTCTCCAAGAGGAGCTGCGATTTGGCCAAAGGACAACAGCGTGCGCTTGGAATCGCGGCCGGTATCAAGGTCTCGGCGAAGCGGCTCCGCGACGAGCGCCACGGCGACGCAGAGAATGGCCGTCACGAGCACGGCGCCGCGCCATCCAAGCGCCCTGGCCAGGCCCGGCAGGACGATCCCGGCAATCGCGCCGCCGAGGGGAACCCCGGTTTGCTTGAGGGAGAAGACGAGGTTCAATCGTTCGGGCGCCGTCGTTCGCGCCAGGATGTGGGAGGAGGACGGCGTGATCGGCCCGTAACCGGCGCCGATCAGCACGGCCGATGCGAGCACCGCCGGGCCGGAGCCGAGGGTCGCCACCGCCAGCCCCGCCCCGCACAGCACGACCGAGGCCTGGCTCACGCGCAAGGGGCCGAAACGCGCGATGAATCCACCGCTCACAAGCCCACTTGTCGCCGCCAGGGCATAAGTCAGCGAGACATAGTAGCCGATGAGATGGGGAGCCAAACCGAGATCGCTTGCAGCCAACGGGGCGAGAACCGGGCCGGTAAGCGCTGCCCACGAAGTCAGCGCCTGGATGGCGAGCGTGATGATGAGGGCGACAGTGCCTTGATTCATGAGGCGGCCAATTTTGTCATATTTTTGTGATGAAACCGCAATGACGATCGCAGCATCATGCGCGCGACTTGGGGGCAATATCGCATCGAGGCTAACCATGACCCGTTTAAATGGAATAACGAGCCTGCTCGCTGGGGCCGCCATCGCAGCAATCGCAGCCGCGCCTTCAACGCCGGCCCACGCCGCAACCGCAGCCGAGTTGAGTAAGATCCAGCATATTGTCGTGATCTATCTCGAGAATCATAGCTTCGACAACCTCTTCGGCCGATTCCCGGGTGCGAACGGCGTGTCGAAGGCCGGCAAGACGCTGATCCAAATCGACAAGGACGGCAAGCCCTATGCGACCCTTCCGCCGGTCATCAACACCTCCGCCAATCCCCCCGGCGTGGACGACCGGTTTCCGAAAAACCTGCCGAACGGGAAGACGTTTCCAATCGAAAAATACGTACCGATCGATCAGCCGACCGGCGATATCGTGCATCGCTTCTACCAGGAACAAGCCCAGATCGCCGGCGGCAAGATGAACAAGTTCGTCGCTGTCTCCGATGCCGCGTCCCTGGTTATGGGGATCTACGATGTCCGAAAGACATCGATCTGGGCTTACGCCAGGAACTACACGCTCGCGGACAATTTTTATCATGCTGCGTTCGGGGGATCGTTCCTCAATCACTTCTGGCTCGTGTGCGCGTGCACGCCGACCTTCCCGAACGCACCCGCCAACATGGTCGCCCAACTGGACGCCAACGGCCAGATGGTGAAGGACGGTGCGGTGGCCCCCGATGGCCACGCGATCAACACAGCGTTCACGGTTTATAGTCCGCACCCGTCCTCGGTAGCACCCGAGAACCTGGTTCCCCCGGTGGAGGCGATGACCATCGGCGACCAGCTTTCCGCGCAAAACATCTCGTGGGCGTGGTATTCCGGCGGATGGAACGATGCACTCGCCGGTAAGCCGGACCCGCTCTTCCAGTTCCATCATCAGGTCTTCGCCTTTTTCAAGCAGTTCGGCGACGGCACGGAGGCCAAGAAAGAGCATCTCAAGGACGAAACGGAGATGCTCGCCGCAATCGACAAGGGCAATCTGCCCGCCGTGACCTTCTGGAAACCGATCGGGGCCGAGAATCAGCATCCGGGCTATGCCGAACTCGTCAAGGGCGACCGCAAAGTCGACGAGGTGATACAGAAGATCCAGAAAAGCCGGTTGTGGAAAGACACAGTGATCATCATCACCTACGACGAGAACGGCGGTTTTTGGGATCACGTTGCACCCCCCAAGCTCGACAGGTGGGGTCCGGGCAGCCGCGTGCCCACCATCATCATCTCGCCATTCGCGAAGAAGCACTTCGTCGACCACACGAGGTACGACACGACGTCGATCTTGAAGCTGATCCACGAGCGCTACGCGCTCGCACCCCTGAGCGACCGGGAGGCGAGCGTCGGCGATCTGACCAACGCGCTCAAAATGCAATAACGGGAGGAGGCACCGAAAAACGCCGCCCTAGATCGGGCGAACGTCGATTTTACATGACTTGGAAAGGCAGAAAGGCGGCGGCCGGACGTCGTTCGGGGCCGCCGCCCGCCTGGAAAACGGCGCGTCTCATCCGGACCGATTAATCTCATTCAGCAACTCCGGATGCTTGTCCAGGAGCCGGAACAAGTTCATGACGGCGGGCAAGGGGGCCGCCTCGCCGCGCTCGTAGCGTGAGAAAGCATTATGACCGCCGCCCGTGAGTCGCGCGGCCTCAATCTGGCTCAGGCCCAGCTTCCGGCGAATACGCCGGATTTCCTCGCTTAGTTTCGCGCGATGCTGCCGGACAAGTTCGTCCCCCGCCATTGCGTACTGATGCGCACTAGCCGCATCGAACTCTACCTCACCGCAGGCACGACATCGCCACCCTGACAAACCTTCGACCGTTGCAGTCGTGCCGCCATGCTCGATGGTGAAGCTTTCGTTCTCGAACCGCGTCATGCCTTTGCGGCTTTCGCAATTCAGACATTTCCGCGTCACGGTCACTTCTCCTTGAACTGGATTACCGGCGCCACATCGCGCCGCGTGATCTTGATATAGGCAACCTTCCCCACTGGTGTTGTCGCGTGATACACGTCCTGCCAAACCCGATGATCGACATGGGTCGTCATCGATTTGTAGAAGTCCCGCCGCGTCAGCGTCGCGATCACGGCCAGCATCTCCGCTGAGGTCAAGCCCATAGCCCATCCACCGTCTAAGGCGGTCTTGGTGAATGCCGCTGCCCCCAAGCGCGCTACATCTGCTCGGATGAGCGCAAGCTCATAGTGCGGCACGCGTTTCTCCACGAACTCGATATTACCCTATAAGGGTAGTCACCTCAAGTCGTGGTCCGGCGAAGGATAGCCACGACAGGGGGCCTTTTTGGCAGCCGAAAACAATGGCCTTAACTGGAATGGGTTGCCCTAGATCGGACGAACGTCGCTCTTGTGGGATTTGGAGGGCGGTGCGATCGCCGGCGACAGTATCGAGGCGCCAGCACTGGATGGCGAAATACTGTTGAATGCGACCGTCTGGAGTGCTGCGAGCGTGAGCTGATCGAGCGCATGTCGGGAGATTCCGCCGGCCGCCGTCGCCGCAGCCTCCAGAACCGGCTCGCCGAACGTCGATGAGCCGAACATTGTGAGCGGCGGCGCGCCCGCGAGCCGCAAGCTAGGCGCGATCTGCGGGGGCGAGCTGGCGCCGGCGCCGTCAGGACTGCCGCCTGCCTGAGTTGAAACGGCGTATGCCTGCGATCGTCCTTCAATTTTGTCGGCGAAGTAATTGTAAATGGCCGATACTGAACGGGGTGCACCGGTATCGTCGTAAAAGACCGCCGGATTGGCCGCCGCCGCCGCTGGCAAAATGCCGGCAGCACTGGCGCCGCCATTACTCGTGACTGTGTTAAGGAGCTTTTGGGCTCCTCCAGCACCCAGGAAATGGGCGAGATAGAGATCCGTGCCGGTGACGGGCCGGGACAGCGCGCTCTCAAGTTCGGAGCGATTTTCCTTTGCAAGCTCGGCGGCGAGCTCAGACGATACAGTAGGGTCGTTGCGCAACGCCAGGATTTGACTTCGCGTTGCCCCATCCGGCACGTGGAGTTTTCCCGCGTCGTCGGTCGTGATTTGGGCCGCGAGGTCGCCATAACCGTATTGGGCGCCATGAGCCTGGAACTCGCGCAGCCACGTCCCCTCGGTGAATTGGTAAAGCCCGGTCGCCGTCGAGTTCGCAGCCTTCACGTCGGGCTTGAGCGAGCTTTCCTGATAGGCTTGCGCAACCAGATAGCCGAAATCGATCGAAGTCGCGTTCGCGGCGCGTTTGATGTCCTGCAACACTTGCGGATCGGCACCCTTGAGGGGAAGGGCGGCAGTCGGTGTAATCGCCATGACGCTCCGATAAGACTCCGGCCGTGGCCTGAGCACTTCTCGGCCACTCTTAGCATGGCGAGGGTTTACCAATTGTTGCCGGAATGGCTGCGGGATAACGGACCGAACGCCGCCTATGGCCTCGGGAGGCCCGCAGCCAGGCTCTCGATGAAAACAGGAATCAACTTGCGCGCGGAATCAGCATCTAGTCGACGAATCGGATTAACTACAAGGTATAGTTGACCGACGCAACATCTTGTGTTCGCATTCTTGTTCGGGGCGAAGGGCTTGTAGATCCGCCAGGGACGACCGAGCAATCCGGGGAGCCGCCGACACGTGGAAGGCTCGCTATCCGAGTAAAGGAGCGGTGCGTGACAAACGAAATTGCCTCTTTGGCGCAAGCTTCCTCTGGTTTGCCGGACATGCCGACTCTCGCAAAGTTCGCAGGCCTTGGCGGACCCTTCCACTTCGTGCCGGACCGAGGACCGGATTATCACCTGGAAAATGTCGTGGTTCTCACGAAGTCGGAATTGGACAGCGCGACTTTAGAGGTCAATCGCGGCTTGGCTCCGGCCGAGCCCGATCGCCTTGCCAAGCTGGTCACGCTGCTGGTGGGCGGGTACCCGAACAGTGCGGGCATGCCGGACCGCTGGAGCTACATCACGTTGCTCAGGATGCATCTCGCGCATCACAAATTTCCGGGCTGGGCCGTCGAGGCAGCGGTATGGCGTGCTCACGAAAGAAAGAAATCCGTCCCGACGATTTCGGAGATGGTCGATCTCGTGAAAGACGAGGTTGAGGTTCTCAAGTGGCAGAGTAAGCGAGCGAGATTGGCGACCGAGCAATACGACCAACTACTTTTGGAGCGTCAACGCCAGCTCGAGGAAGAGGAAAGGCGGGCCGAAGATCGCCGACGGGAAGAGGCCGAGGCCCACCATCGTGTGATCCTCCGGCAAGAGCAGCTCCTTGGCAGAGACGAAGGCGAGTTGGCATTCCTCGAAAGGGAAATCGAACACGGTCGGTTGAAGTCCGCCGATCTCGCGCGTGTGCAGAGCGACGTCGGCAATTTCAGGGCGTCCATCGTAAGACGTAAGCAAATCATCCAGCGACTTATAACGTGCGAACCGGTCGATGAAGGGGAGCGCAGCGCCCGCGCTGCGTAAAATCATGCGCCGCTGCGTCGAATCCGAAGTGCCACAACGCAACTCATGATCATATTTACCGTGGCGCCATCTTCCGATAGCGGCAGTGCGATCCGTTCAAAGCGAATGACGCGGCCATCGGCTTTCTTGTAGCTTGTCGCCTTGGTGTATCCCGGCTCACCGACGGCGACCACTCGATCGTAAATGGCGAGAACGCCCGGCATCGCATCGCCGAAATCGAGTTCGTCGAGATACTTTTCCGTTACCTCCTCGCCATACTGTTCGGCGAATGCCGTCCCCATCAAGCGAATGCGATAGCGTTGCGGGTTTTGTTCGACTTCTATCAGCACGACATGGGCGAGGAACCCCTTCATTTCGAGGGGATCGATGTCGACGCGCGAAGGGGCGAACCGGCCGCATCGCTTCGCTTCCCAATATTGGTATGCCTGCCGTATCGGCGGCGATTCTGTTCCGTCCAACAAAGTTGAACTCGTCATCGAATGTGCTTCATGACGCAAAACCAGATGCACATATTGGCCTCGATCGGGACGCAAACCCACCCCCGCCGGAGGTATTGAAGAAGGCTGCCGGCATTCGCCAATACAGGGTGCATCAATCGGGCGTCCAGGGGAAGCGCCATGCTGAGGCCCGGCATCTGCACCCAGCCTGGCGACAAGTTGACGGGAACACGCTTCGACCTGCTGGCAAGATATCCGCGCCTTGACTTGCCGACGCATTCATGCCGGCGTCGTGATACTGTGGAAGTGTCGGTCAAACGGCAATCGACGCAATCGCGAGGCAGATCATGGGCACGCCCTCAGGCACGATCGTCAAATCCGAGATCATTCCCGCAGGGGCAGGCTGGAATGCCCCCTTGAAACAAGGCCAGGTGCTTCGCATCACCGATCTCGAGGGACAGCAGGGTGTGGACTTTCTGTGTTACGCCGCGGCCAATCCGGAGGAACGCTATCATGCAGCCAACACGGTCAAGCGTGCGCGCACGCTCCGGCTGACGACCGGGCATGTCCTTTATTCCGATGTTGCGCGGCCGATGATGACCGTTGTCGGCGACAGTTGCGGCTATCACGATACGATCGCAGGTTGCTGTAGCGCGCCGAGCAACGAGTTGATCTACGGCGTCAAAGGCGTGCCTGGCTGCCGAGAGAATTTCCTGGCGGAGTTGGGGAAATACGGGCTGGGACGCAAAGACATCGTCGCAAATCTCAATTTCTTCTGCAACGTGCCGGTCGGTGCGTCGAATACGCTCGATCCGCAGGTGTTCCTGCCGCTTGCCTCGAAGCCTGGGGATTTCATCGCCTTGCGGGCGGACATGGACCTGCTTTCCTTCATTTCCAATTGCCCACAGATGAATAATCCCTGCACCGGCGGCCGACCGACGCCAATCAAGGTGGAGATCAGCGCGCTCTGACAGCACGGCGTCGCAGCCGCGCACCAAAATGAGTTGGTGTGGTGGATTTGAAGCTCCTAAACGCGGATGCCACCAAAATGACAGGAACTTCAAATCCGCCACACTAGTCCCAGACGACATAAGCGCGCGGAGGATTGGGTGTTACGAAGCTTTCTCCGCTGGCGCGGGCGGTGGTAAAAAATCCGAAGCTGTGGGGGTCGCCAAAGATGTCGTTGTAAAAGATCCTTCCATAAATGTTGACGTCCACGCCAGGGGGCGGCGTTTCGCGGCGGATTTACTTAGATCTATCAATGTAAGCGGGTGATCCCGAACCCCGG
>DASPOR010000047.1 GCA_035625915.1 Alphaproteobacteria bacterium
GCTGAGCGAAAGCCGCCGTCCGCCGCCTCATTCCGGCGTGGCGATCACCCGACTTTTGGCGGCAGACGACATGCATAGCAGGACATGGGGCACACAGGGCCGGCTGTCGAGCAATGGGGTCGCTTTGTCTGAAAGAAGTGGGAAAGGGCGCAGCACCAGGGCCGCACCCTCGACTCACGGCCCAAACTGGCGCAAAATCGAAGCTATTGAGCCAATGCCTCTCGACCTCTCCGATTTGGTCCGGGCGCGCGGTCTTTGTGTCCGAACACACCGGCGAAGGACGAGCGGTTAGCCCCAAGGGAGGTCGCCATGGCAGTCGCACGTGTCACGAAGATCACGTCCGCCTCGACCAAGGGTTTCGACGACGCCGTCAATCAAGGCCTAAAGCGCGCGGCAAAGACAGTGCGCGGCATTACCGGCCTCGAGGTCATCGAAATGAAGGCGAAGGTCGAGCGCGGCAAGATTACAGAGTACCGCGCCACCATGGAATTGACCTTCCTGCTCGAAACCTAAGGCATCGATTCTGACGATCCGTCCCGTTTTGTCATGCCTGAGGAGAAGGGGCTAAGGCGCCGTCGACTCCGGCGGGCGGCATGCTGTGCCGCCGCGGTCAACCTTCGATCGTCGCATAAGGAATGAACGGTATCCGTTCGCGCTTTGCCACCCGAGGCAAGAGCTCCTTTATTGCTTCCTTGAAATGCGCGGTTTCCTGATGCGCACCCCAGCCGGCCTCGTTGACGTAAAGCTCATAAATGAAAAACGACGTGGGCGACGTGGGGGAGCGGTAGGGAAGAAAGAGCTTGACGCCCGGTTCCGCCATCGTCGGGGCCACCAACGATTCGAGGATGGCGGCGACCTTTTCGGATTCGCCCGTCTTGGCTTCGATGTTGATCGCCACGACAAAGCCGTCGTTGAGATCTCTCGGGGAAAAGCTGTTCTTGCGCATAGATGTATAACCCTCTTAATGGTCACGGTCGGAAGCCATCCTGCCGGATTGTGCGGGGCGAATGTTTCGATCGATGCCGAAGTGTTGAAGGACCAACCGCTCTACGCCGCGCCGAGCATAGCGCTCCGCATGATCTCAACGCCCGCTTGGATCATGGCCCCGCGCGCGGCAACAAGGCTCCCCTCTAAATTGATCGCCCGACAGGCGTCCTCGATCACAACAACGTCGAATCCGAGATGGCGGGCGTCCTCCGCCGACCACCGCACGCAGTAATCGAACGCCAAACCGCAAAGGAAGACGCGGCGGAAGCCGCGCTCATGAAGATAGCCCGCAAGCCCCGTGCGGGTGCGGCGATCGTTTTCGAAGAACGCCGAATAGGAGTCAATCTCGCGGCGAAATCCTTTACGGACGACAAGCTCGGCGTGGGGAATGTCGAGCGACGGGTCGAATGCGGCGCCCTCGCTGCCCTGCACGCAGTGATCGGGCCACAGCGTTTGCATACCGTAGGACATCCGGACGTTATCGAACGGCTTGTGCCCGGGATGGGACGAAGCGAAGGAGCGGTGGTCGTGAGGGTGCCAATCCTGGGTCAGCACGACGTGCGGAAAGCCGTACGCTAGGCGATTGACGAGGGCGATAATCTGGTCGCCCTCGGGCACGGCGAGCGCTCCGCCGCGAAGAAAGTCGCGTTGGATATCGACGACGAGAAGGATGTCGTTCGGACTTGGACGGCTGAAACTCGTCATCGCGCGCCCATCACCGCCAACTCACGAAATTCGCCGCCGCCCTGTCGCCAGGGCACGAGGGGCAGCCAAAGTGGTGCGAAGAAGCGATGCGCTGTTCGGATCGAGCATATCGGAAATGGTTTCTCGGTTCGAGAATCATTTCTCCCAATCTCAACATTTGCACGATGACCGATCTTGAGGCCCGCGCTGCGTTACAAATTTCTGCGTAAAGCTTGTCGCAACGATACGATGTTCAGAGGAAGGCTATGGCGATGCGCAACGCGCCACGACAGGAGCGCAGATTTGCGACGCGGTCTTGCTGTCCTGCGGCGGATCGATTCGAAGTGAGGACGCCGTGACGAGCCCACCCTTTAGTATGAACGTGGCTTCGCAGGCGAACTTGTCGCCTTTGGAGCCGGTCGCAAGTGAGCCGATAACGGGAATTCTGGGGATACCTTGGAGATAGCCTTCGTTGGCCACGATTTCGGTATGATAGACGAGATATTCGAGACCGCCCGCCCCAGTGTCGGTCGCCGGATTGCCCGCGCAGGCGATGAGCTGGGCTTTGCTATACCCCATGACCGCGAATTGAGGGTCGGGCGGTTTTTTCTCGGGCTCGTTCGAACAGGCGGCAATCGACAATGCCAAGATCAAAAGCCCACGCCAAAATGCTTGACGGGCGCAGGGCGCCCTCCAAATCCGAATCATCATGGCGCGGATGTTAGCGCCTGAATGAGGTGTGATGAAGCTCCCGTTTCCCGCGCTGACGCGCAAATGCCCAAGCGAGCGCGAACAACCAGCCAACGACCGTCCACCCGAGGAGGAGGTTGACCACGGCAATGGTTGCGGTGTCCGGATGGGCGCGAGCCAGGGCGATCCAAAGGGGCGCCAAATAGGCGAGAAAAGCGAAAGAAATATCGTAGATGGCGGCGCCAGCAAAAAGGCCTGCGGCGATCCCGTCTTCGAAGTCGCCTACAGTGGCTTCGAACGCAACGATTGCGATCAGGAGCAGGACGAGGCCGATGGCCGCGATAACTCTCAATTCTACCTCCTGGGTAGCCCGCGCGCACCGGACCTGTGGTGAACCGATCTCTCGAACGGTCCTGCAAGCACTTACGAGCGGCCGCTTGATCCCCTGCGCCAAACGCCTGTTGCCCTCACCGTGATTTTCGGGTCCGGGCCGACCGGCTATGACGAAGCGAAAGCGGCCACCCGGTACTTCCACTGTCAAATCGCAAAAATGGACAACAGCCGGGCAACAGGCGGGCATCGGGGCAATAAATCTTAAAGAAATACCCTTTTGTGACAGGTATTTCTTTCATATTTTTCACAAATTACAGCGCCGATGAGCACGAGATACCCACAATGATTACTGGTATTGGGTTCCAAGGACCTATAATATTGCCGCTGACATCCAACAACATCGGAATTCGGGAGGATGCGAACCCGACGGGAATTCGTCCTCTACTCGCTTTTGGGATTGGCGGCTTGTGCCGAGCCTGGACCCAGCTCCGGGCCGGTCAGCACATCGACGCCATCACCCGGCGCGCCGACGTCCCTGCGCGCCGACTCAGCACCCGAGGGACCGGCCGGCGCCGGCGCTGCTGCAGGTGCCACATTCTCCCAAGTCGGCTTGGCATCCTGGTACGGAATGGTGAAGCGAGGGCGTCGGACCGCGAATGGCGAAAAGTTCGATCCCCGGGAGATGACCGGGGCCCACCGATCCCTAGCCTTCAATACGGTGGTCCGGGTGACGAGCCTCGACCGAGGCACCGTGGTCAAAGTGCGGATCAACGACCGGGGACCCTTTGTGCGTGGCCGGGTGATCGATCTTTCATCCCGCGCTGCAGCATCCCTGGGGATAGAGCGCGAGGGTACCATTCCGGTCAAGTTGGAGGTCTTTGCGGTCGATCAGGCCTAGAGTCGAGCGTACCGATTGTCGCCGCCGCCCGATTTATGTCACAAGGCTGTCGCGCAATCGTCCGAAATTTTAGAGTAGTCTCGCGGCCGTGGGAGATCGTGAGGCACTTTTTCCCGCAATGGTATATTGCAGGCAGTGCGGGGAGGATGAAATGCTGAGCGGAGCGCGATTATTCGCCAAAGGGTCTAGGAAACGGGGCCTTTCGGAAAGCCGCCGGTGGGGGCGTGCGGGTGTCGAGCCTTCCACTACCGCATTACTCGCCGATCCGATCGCCATTTTGCTCATGCGGGCGGATCGTTTGAGCGCCGAAGAGGTGGCGGCGGTCCTACGGCAAGCGCGCGAGCGTTTGCCCGGTCAGGCCGGGTCCCGATCGTCACTCGCGAAGGACCCAAAGGATATACACACGGCCGCGTGACCTGCGCTCCGGGCGACAAAGTCTTGCGCTCGGGGCCATGCGATCGCCGCCTTACCAACCCTGGCGCCGTCATGCGCTTTGCCCAAGTCGACCCGCCCCTTGGCGGCGTCGGCCCGAGCAGCGCAGGCGCATATCTTGGCATCGGAGAAAGCCTTGCGCTCGGCCATGCCTAGTGTGGCGCGCTGCCATGCGCGCCCGTCGGAGGGCTGACCGGATCGATCCTCAGCATGACGCTTCGCCAGCCTGGTCACGAGGAAATTCCTGGCGCCAACACTGACAAAGGGGAATTGACCCATGCTCGATCTCGTGCTGGCGATTTTACACCACCTCCTCGTCTTCACTCTCTTCGCCGTCCTGTTTACGGAATTCGTGATCGTGCGTCATGGTATGGACGCTGCCGCCGTCGTGCGCGTAACTGCGATCGACGCCTGATACGGCGCGCTTGCGGGCCTCATCGTCATCGTCGGCTTTGCCCGCGCGATCTTCGCGGCGAAGGGTTGGGACTATTACGCGCACAACGCATTTTTTTGGGCCAAGATCGGGACGTTCATCGTGATCGGGTTCCTTTCGATTCCACCGACGCTTGCGTTCCTGAGGCGGCGGCGCGCGCGTGCTTTGCCGGCAGACGAAGCCGTCGGCCCGGTGCGGCGCTACCTCTGGATAGAACTAGCACTGTTTGCGCTGCTACCCGCATTCGCGGCAGCAATGGCTCGCGGCTATGGCGAGTTCTGATGGAGCATCACGGGACGAACGAACGAATGTCCGGCGCCATCTCTTGTGCCGGCGCGCGCAATCGTTGTCGTTACGGACGCTGAGGATCGTTTTCTGCCGGACCAGCCGCCTTCGTCTTCCGGTTCATGTCCGCGTCGGCCGAAAGCTGATCTAAGGCTTACGAAGACAATCGGCAGACGCTACGCTTCGGGTTCGGCGTCGTAGCTATAAAGCCGATAGCCGCTCTCGGGATCGACCCCGCGCAGCTCCACCCGGTTGCCCCAGAGATCGCCGACATGACGAAGTACGGCCCGCGCTTCCGGCTCGTGAAGGCGAAAGTCGTTGCGCACGGTGTGAGTCAATACGAGGCGGCGATCCTTCAGCAGGTCGTAGTCGGTTACCTGAATATCGGGCTCGCGCAGTCCCGGATCGTAGGCGTTCGAGAGAGCCCTGCGCACCCGGTCGTAGCCCCGCTCGTCGTGAATGGCGTCGACGACGAGTTCCGGCCGCTGGGGCGAATCGTCGAGCTTGAAGAGCCGCAGCTTGCGGATGAGCGCCGGGCTCAGGAATTGCAAGATGAAGGAGTCGTCACGATGTTCGGCCCAGATGCGGCGAAGAGCACCGAAAACGTCGCCCGTGCCTGCGAGATCGGGAAGGAACTGGCGATCTTCGTCGGTCGGGTCTTGCACGATGCGCGCCACGTCGCGCAGGATTTCGAAGCCGAGCCAATAGGGATTGATCCCGCTGAAGCGCGGGTCGTCGAATCCCGGCTGAAAGACGACGCTGGTATGGGAATCGAGAAATTCCAGCATGGTCCCGTCGTCGATCAGGCCGCGCTCGCGCAGACGTTCCATGATTGTGTAGTGGACGAAGGTAGCGCAGCCTTCGTTGGTGACCTTGGTCAGCTTTTGAGGATAGAAATATTGTGCGATATTCCGCACGATCCGAAGTATCTCGCGCTGCCAATCGCGCAGCTTCGGACTGCGCTTTTCGAGAAAGTATAAAAGGTTTTCCTCGGGCAGCCCGACCTGGTCTGGTCGGACGTCGTCGTCCTGGCGCGCCGTCGGTTCTCGGGCCGTCGCATCGGTCGGCAGCGTGCGCCAGAGGTCATTGTAGTCGGCAAGTTCCTGTTCGCGCCGCTCACTCACCCGACGCCGTTCCCGCTCGAGATTGGGGCGCGCCCGGCGCTGATATCGGTCGACGCCGTTATCCATCAGGGCATGCGCCGCGTCCAACAGGCGCTCGACTGCCTCGACGCCATGACGCTCCTCGCATTGGGCGATGTAGCCCTTCGCGAACTGGAGGTAGTCGAGGATACCCTCCGCATCCGTCCACTGGCGGAAGAGATAGTTGTGCCTGAAGAAATGGTTGTGGCCGAATGCTGCGTGCGCCATCACGGTCGCCTGCAGCGCCATGCTGTTGTCCTCCAGCATGTACGAGATGCAGGGATTCGAGTTGATAACGATTTCATAGGCGAGCCCGCTCCAACCCTTGCGGTAGGATTTTTCGTCTCGCGCAAAACGCTTGCCGAACGACCAGTGGCGGTAGAGCAGCGGGAGTCCGATCGAGGAGTAAGCGTCGAGCATCTGCTCCGTCGTGATCAGCTCGATCTGGTTGGGATAGGGATCGAGCCCGAGCTCGCCCTTCGCTATCTCTTCGATCGCATCGTAGGTGCGCTTGATCGTATCGAAGTTCCACTCGGGTCCGTCGAAGAGGAGGCGCTTTCCGAGCGATACGGTCATCGGCTTGCTCGCTTCGAAAGGGGGCTTCCGGGCTTCTTCGCGAAGAGTTCTCGGAAGACGGGGAAGATGTCGCCCTTCTCGCTCACCTTCTTCATGGCGAAGTTTGAAAACTCGCCTGACAGGGCCTCATAGCCCCGCCACAACCCCGTGGCGCCGCCGGCGCCCATGCTAAGCACGGGATCCTCGTTCTGCTCTCGGACCTCGATATACGCGAAATATTGGCATTGGGGCATGATGGCTTCGCGCAGCAATGAGAGACAGAGTTCCGTATCGCTTGCGTAGTTATCGCCGTCGGAGGCCTGGGCCGCGTAAATGTTCCATGCCGAGACCGGAAAACGCTCAGCGACGATCCGTTGCATCTCCGTGAGCGCACTTGAGACAACCGTGCCGCCGGTTTCCTGGCTTCGGAAAAACGTTTCCTCGTCGACTTCCTTCGCCTCGCTTGTGTGGCGAATGAAGACCATCTCGACATGCTCGTACCGTCGCGTGAGGAAAAGATGGAGCAGCAGAAAGAACCGCTTCGCCAAATCCTTCATGTGCTCGGTCATGGAGCCGGAGACATCCATCAGGCAAAACATGACCGCTTGCGAGGTCGGCCTGGGTGTGGGCTCGTACCGGTTGAAGCGAAGATCGATCGGGTCGAGATAGGGCATCACTTTGAGCTTGCGATCGAGAATGGCGAAATCCGCGCGCATCTTCGCAAGATAATCCTCGTCCGCCATGCTGAGTTGCGGTTCTGACTCGAGTTCTGCAATCTTGTGCGCGAGCGCTTCGACTTCACGCCGATCCGGGCGCTTCAAGGAGATTCGCCGTGCGAGGCTGTTGCGCATCGTGCGCAGGAGCGCCAGGTTGTTGGGCGTTCCGACCGGGGTGTAGCCCGCGCGCCGCTGGGCGAATGCGGTTGCGTGTTTGAGTTCCGTCTTGGCGAGATCGGGGAGTTCCAAGTCCTCGAACAGAATGTCGAGATACTCGTCCCTGCCGAGGGTGAACTGAAACGTGTCCTCGCCTTCGCCGTCCGGGCTGCCCTCTCGACCGCCGGCACCACCCGCCCCTTCGGCCGGCCGGGGCAGCGTGTCGCCTTCGCTGAATTCCTTGTTGCCCGGAAGAACGTGGCTTCGATCCCCGCCATTCGGTGCAAGGCGAAATCGCGGCTCGCTGATCCGCTTTGTGGAAATCTCCACGTCGTCGGAATCCTTAGCCAGGTCGCCGATGTTGCGCTTCCTGAGGGAGCGCGCGACGGCCTCCCTCAGTTCCGCTCGCGCCACGCGGACGAAGCGCTGATGATTGGCGTGGCTCTTTCCTTTCGGGTTGAGACGCCGATCGACGATGCTGACCACGGTTCCGTCACCCCGCCTTCTTGACGCGCATGTACCACTCCACGAGGCGACGGACCTGCCGCTCCGTGTAGCCGCGTTCGGCCATCCGTTTCACGAACTCCGAGTGCTTGGATTCAGTCTCCTTGTCCTTCTTGGTCGAGAAGCTGATCACCGGTAGCAGATCTTCGACCTGGCTGAACATGCGCCGCTCGATGACCTCGCGGATTTTCTGATACGAGGTCCAGGCAGGGTTCTTGCCGTCGTTCTGGGCGCGCGTTCGCAGAGAGAACTTAACGACTTCGTTGCGGAAGTCCTTGGGGTTTGCGATGCCCGCTGGCTTCTCGATCTTCGAAAGCTCCTGGTCGAGTTGACTACGGTCGAGAATCTGTCCGGTGTCAGGGTCCTTGAAATCCTGGTCTTCGACCCAGGCATCCGCATACGCCACGTAACGGTCGAAGAGGTTCTGGCCGTATTCGGAGTAGGACTCGAGGTACGCCTTCTGGATTTCCTTGCCGATGAATTCGGCGTAACGCGGCGCTATCTCGCTCTTGATGAACCCGATATAGAGGTTTTCGACGGCCTCGGGGTATTGCTCGCGCTTCAGCGCATGTTCGAGGACGTACATCAGATGCACGGGATCCGCTGCGATCTCGGTGCTGTCGTAGTTGAAGGTCTCGGACAAAACCTTGAAGGCGAAGCGAGTGCTCACGCCCGTCATGCCTTCGTCGATGCCGGCCGTGTCGCGATATTCCTGCATCGATTTGGCCTTGGGGTCGACGTCCTTGAGGTTCTCGCCGTTATAGACGCGCATCTTCGAATAGAGATTGGAGTTTTCGTGTTCCTTGAGGCGGGACATGACGCAAAACTGCGCCAGCATGTCGAGGGTGGCCGGCGCGTGCGACGAGTTCGCAAGCTCGCTCTCGCGCAGGAGCTTGCGGTAGATTTCAGTCTCCTCGCTGGTGCGCATGCAATAGGGCACCTTCACGACGCAGATGCGGTCGATGAACGCTTCGTTCGTCTTGTTGTTGCGGAAGCTCTGCCACTCCGCCTCGTTGGAGTGGGCGAGAATGATGCCCTGGTAGGGTATGACGCCGACATTCTCGGTGCCCGCGTAGTTGCCTTCCTGAGTCGCGGTGAGAAGCGGGTGAAGCATCTTGATCGGCGCCTTGAACATCTCGACGAATTCGAGCAATCCCTGCGTCGTCGAATTGAGCCCACCCGAATAGCTGTATGCATCGGGGTCGTTCTGGCTGAAGAGTTCGAGCTTGCGGATGTCGACCTTGCCCACCAAAGATGAGATGTCTTGATTGTTCTCGTCGCCCGGCTCTGTCTTGGCGACGCAGACCTGGCGCAGCTTCGAGGGGAAGAGTTTCGCGACGCGGAAACGCGAGATGTCCCCGTCCAATTCACGCACGCGCTTCACCGCCCAGGGCGACATGAGCCCGGTGAGCCGGCGGCGCGGAATGCCGTATTTGCGGTCGAGCACGCTGCCCATCCGCTCGGGCTCGAAGAGGCCGAGCGGCGATTCGAAGATCGGACTGACGGCATCCCCCGCCTTCAACACGTAGATCGGCTGCTCTTCCATGAGCTGCTTCAGGCGCTCGGCAAGGGAAGATTTGCCGCCCCCGACGGGTCCGAGCAGGTAAAGGATTTGCCTGCGCTCCTCGAGGCCCTGTGCTGCATATTTGAAGAAGCCGACGATGCGCTCGATCGTATCCTCGAGGCCGAAGAATTCACTGAATGACGGATAAACGCGAATCGTCCGATTCATGAAGATGCGGCCGAGACGGGCGTCCTGGCTCGTATCGATCAGCTTTGGATCCCCGATCGCAGCCACCATGCGCTCGGCCGCACTCGCATAAGCCCTGGAGTCGTCGCGACACAGTTCGAGATAATCGTGAAGGGATAGTTCGACCTCCTGACGATTTTTGAAATCGGTCGAATAGAGCTCGAACAGGCTGGGCATGTAATTCATCGCGCACTCCTTCCGCAGGGCGGGCGTCACCGGTTACGAACCGAACGCAGCAGAGAGGAGGACGCAACGTCCGATCCAGCTACCTAGGAGAGCAAACCGCATGCCGGAGCGGCACAAACCCGGCGCTAACCAAAAATGTTCCTATCAATCAGCGTTCTCACGCGACCCTGCTTGTCGAAGTGCTGCACTTTTGAGACATTCGACGCGTCGCCCGCGATACATGGAAATTGAAAATGCCTGTCATTTTGGAATTGTTCGCAATTTGCAACGACCGACATCTTCTCCTTTTATCCGAAGGACTTGCCCGAGTCGCTGCGCGATCTTTATGCAATGATTGCCTAAAATATAGGCAGTCCCGAGTCGCGTCTTGAAGCAAGAATCGCTCAATCGGGTCGTCGATGGCGGATCGCCCTCCTATGGAGAATCTCGACCGATAAAACGATTTTCGGGGCGGCCTAACATCAATTTCCCCGACGCGGTGGCCATATGTGGCTCAACCCTTGCGGGAATCGAGATCGACCGCAATCCCGTCGATTCTGGCCGCCTCAATTTGCAGAGGCTGCCTCGCGCTTAAAATAAAGTGCGGTGCGCCGGGCGATGTCCTCGGCCAGGGCCCGCATGGCCTGCCTTTGCGCGTCCTGTCTCTGGACGACGGTCGAATATGAGTTCTCGATCATTGCCCAATCATTCGTCATGTTGCTCGAGCCGGAAAAGACGGACTTGCCATCTTTGACCGTTCTAAGATCGTATATGGCGGTCACGGTGGACCAATAGGTCTGCGCCAATCCCGAGGAGTCTTGGGCGACCAGGGTTTCGGTCACCTTCAGGTGAACATTTAACTCGTAGAGCGGCGCGGCAGGGGCACCATCCGGATTGAACGTGTTGAGGAGCTCATTACGCATCTGTTGGCCCAATCGGGCGAGATTTACCCTATATACGTGCGCCGTCGTTGCCGATGGCGCTTCCTCGTCGGTAGTTGATTGAATTGGGGCAATCTTTACTTCTGACATTTGCTCGATCGTCGACGATGCTGTTTCATGCTTGGCATTGAGCGGCTCGAAACCGCACCCGGGCAGGGCGCTCAACGAAAGCATCGCAAGCACGGCGATAATCCGGCAGCTGCTTGAATTTTTGAAATCGGAATACGACGACAACAGCTCGCCCCTTTTTTCACGGCAACCGGTTCACACGCCCGCAACTTGGCGGCTGAGCCGCCCCTACTTGAGTTCGTGCAAAGGTTTAGCGCATTTTTTCCCACCTCGCACCATGACCTTTTTGACATGCGGCGTTGCCGGGTAAGGCCATGCTTTGCGACTTGTCGGCGGTTGCGCGGGGGCGCATCCTGGAAACATGCATCTTTCGCCGCCGACCCGGGAGGGGATTCTCGCATGAAACGGTTTGTCGGCTTTGCCTGGTCCGGCCGCTCACCATGACAGTCGAATCGCTTTTGAGCTTCGCCCTGACAGTGCCGGATCTTGAGATCGGGCGCCGGTTTTATACAACGTTCGGTCTTCTGACCGAAGAACGCAGAGATGCATTGGCTCTTCGCTGCGAAGGCCGCGACCAGGATCAGCTTTTGTTGATCGAAGGGCGGCGCAAACGGCTCAATCACCTTAAATTCGGCTCAACCGCGGAGGGTCTTGCCGCGATCCGCGTGCGGATGCGCGAGCGTGGGATTTCCGAACTCGATCCGCCCGGCACATCCTTTGGCGACGGGCTGTGGCTGGCCGACCCGGACGGCCATGCGATTTGCGTGGTCGACCAACAAGCGCTGCCGTGGCGCCCTGCCGCTCCCGTCGCATGGAACACACCGGGAAATTATACGCGTATCGGCGAAAGGGCGTGCCCCGCAAGCCACCAGGTGCGGCCGCACCGTTTGGGACACGTCCTGCTGCACACGCCCGATGTGGCTCGAATGGTCGACTTCTACAGTGCCATCTTAGGCTTGCGACTATCGGACCGGGTCGATTGGATAATCGCGTTCATGCATCTGGCCGGTGGTGGAGATCATCATGTGGTCGCATTTCTTGCGAACGATCGGCCCGGTTTTCATCACGCGAGTTTCGAGGTTGCGTCGCCGGACGAAATCGGAATCGGCGCCATGCGTGCGATCGCCGCGGGATATCGAGACGGCTGGGGATTGGGGCGTCACGTCCTCGGCTCGAATTTCTTCCATTACGTGCGCGACCCGTGGAACAGCTTGGCTGAGTTCTTCTGCGATATCGACCAAATCTCGGGAGACGGGACCTGGCGGGCCCTTAATCATCCACCTGGCGACGCGCTATTCCGTTGGGGACCGCCGGTGCCCGACGATTTTGCCGCCAACTTCGAAGAGGTGTGACGGCGGCGCCGGCAGGCTCATTTCGCCTTGTCACGAATGGCGCTGTCTGGTTCGGCCTTAGCACTTTGCCCTGAATCGAAGGCGGCATTTACCAGTTCTGCCATAAGGCTCGACAGCTTGTTCACGTGATCGAGGTATTGGGCCGTTGCGGTTTTATTGAAGTCTCGCTGGCACTCCGCCGCCTTGCTCGGGTTGTCGCACCGGGCGAGCTTTTCGCAAACGGCGATATCCTCGCGAAGTCGAGTTTGCGTGAACGCCGCCATTTGCTGGGAGAGAGCGAGAGTGCTTCTCCAGATCGCTTCGCTCGCCCGCACCCAGTTGTCGACGGCGAGGCGGTTGGCGTCGAGCAATGGCATCCATCCCGACGCATGCTTTCTCATGTCCGCCCAGCTCCCAATCGATTCGGCCAGGGCCTTGGTCTGCTCTGTCATGGCCATTCTCCTTCCGAAGCGACTTCCTTCTCGCAGATTGTTCGGGCCGGGGCGTTGACCCATGTCAATGCGTCGTCGTTTTCCGTGACCTGACAGTCGTTTGTTCCTAAGCTCTCGCCGTGGGCCGATGAAAGTGGGATTGGGGTATCTAGTGTGGCGAAATCGACGAAGGAACCAAGATGCCGAGGTGCGGCACTTGAGTATAGACGCCGCGGGTGGTCGGTGCTGCCACTGCGGCCGCGGGACAAGCGCCCACTCGTACCTTGGGAGCCGCTACAGCGATCGCCTGCGAAGGAAGCCGACATCGAAGACTGGTTCTTGCGCTGGCCGGAGGCGAATGTCGGCATCGTAACCGGTGCGGTCTCGGGGCTTGTCGTTATCGATGTCGATCCGCAACACGACGGAGAGGAAAGCCTGCGCCGGCTCGAGGTCGAGCATGGCCCGCTCCCTCCTACTTGCGAGGCGATCACGGGCGGGGGCGGGCGGCATTTTTATTTCGCGCACCCGGGCGGGTTAGTGCGCAACAGGACCGGTCTTGCCACCGGCGTGGACCTGCGGGGCGACGGAGGCTATGTCGTTGCCCCGCCGTCGGTGCATCCCTCGGGTCGTGCATATGCTTGGGAAGTCTCGCACCATCCCGACGACACGCCGCTTGCTCCGCTTCCAAACTGGCTCGTGCGGACGGAGCGCTCGCCGCACCTCGGTCATCCGTTGAGCCATTGGCGGCGGCTCGCGCGCGAAGGCGTGGCGGAGGGCGAGCGCAACGCAACCCTCGCATCGTTCGCGGGACACCTGCTGTGGCATGGCGTCGATCCCGAAGTGGCGCTCGAACTGCTCGCAAGTTGGAACGCCCAACGTTGCCGCCCGCCTTTGCCGTATGACGAGCTGGTGCGCGTGGTCGAGAGTATTGCGCGCCTCCAGGCTCGCGAGCGCGGCGGGTGAATGCGAGCGAGATAACGGGAACCGGCGGCGCAATGGGCCGTCTCAACGCCGCGATCGGTCTAATGCGAAAATTCGACGCCAAGATCGGCGGCGCGCTCCATGATCTCGAAAAGAATCTCCTCCCGCGCTTTCAACTCAGACGCGGAATCCGACACGTTGAGATGAAAATTCACCAAGATCTCCAAGCTGCTTTCCGCGAGATTGCTGAATCGCACGTCGTACTTGGATTTGTTCGTCAGGGGATGGTCCTTGATGAGACGCTCGATGCTGGCGATAAACGCCTTCAATTTTTCGTGCGGGGTGTCGTATGCGACCTGTAACAGCAATCGCTGGTGGCGCATGGTGCGAAGGGTCAAGTTCTCGATCGTCGCGTTCACGACCGAGTTACTTGGAATCGATATCAGCGAATTATCCGCGGTGCGTATTCGTGTGCTGCGAAAACCGACGGCCTCGACCGTCCCCTCGCTTCCGGCAACCCGGATCGAATGGCCGACGCGGAAGGGCTTTTCGACCATGATCAGCAAGGAGCCCAACAAGTTTGCAAGGCTGTGCTGTGCTGCAAGCGCCACAGCCAAGCCGCCGACGCCCAATCCGGCGAGCACGGAATAGGCCGGGAAACCCAACTCGTAGGCACCCTGGATCAACAGTCCCACGGCGAGGATGATGCCGAACAAGCGCATGCCCAGCCTGATAAGCTGGCTATCCAAGCTACTTTGCCTGAGATGCTCGGAACTGATGACCGCTTCGCCGAGCGCATTGGTTCCGACCACGGCCAGCCAAGCCGCGCTAAAATAGAGAACACTGGTCGATAGGAAGGCGATCGCCTCACGAATTGTGCCGCCGATCCGAAGGATCAGGCACAACAGCGGCACGAAGTAAGCCGCCAGCAGGATGATGACCACAGGAGCTAGCAGGGAATGCCACCTTGGACCCCGCCCATCCTCGTCGCGTTTGGTAAACCGACGTCCCGCGCGATATACGCCGGAAACAAGGATTACAGCGACAAAAAACCCGAAGGCGAGCCCGAGCCATTGCCAGACCGCCACTCTGAATATGCGAGTCCGTACCCAGTCCGGCCATCTCAGCATCCAACGGATCGGGATGATGCGGTCCAATCCGATAGGTGAGCTCGTGCGGGCGTCGTAAAGGGTGGTCACGCGCTCCGAAGCTAATGTGTGATAGATTTCTATCAGGTCCTTTGCGGGACCGGGTTTGTAAGGAAGATCCTTCACGCGCTCGTAGAACTCGGGCAAGCGATCGACCGTTTCCGCTGATATCAGATACTCACCTGCGCGCGGCCCGTTCTCGATCAGGGCGACCTCGATTTCGGTATCCGGAAGCCGCCACCGCTTCGATCCGGATTGGGCCATCGCCTCCCGATTCGGAATATCGCTCGCCGCCGGAACCTCAATGCGATCGAGAATCTCCTTCAGTTGGAGCGCACGCTCGACTGCAACGCTGTTTTTGAGGATCGGCGGGATTTGAGATAGATCGAAATACTGAATAACCGCAGGAATGCTCCGCAACATCCCGGCTTCCTTCCGGCGCTCGTCCGCGTTCAGGTAGAGTCGACCGGATGCCGCGTACTCCCCATATACGTCGATGGAGATCAAATAAATATCGTCGACGGCTTTGATGAAGCCTTCGATCGTTCCGCGTGGGCTCGAGGTGTCGGGTGGGCGGAGGGGATTGGCGTCCGCGGCGATCGCGGCGCTCGAGAGTCCGCACAAAAGCGCGAAAGCAATGCTCAGAATTATTGCGCGAAGGCCGACCGGCTCCATCCCCTGATTCACCGTCGCTCTCCCTGCACCGTGGACCGTGTTCAAAGACGTTATGTCGACTTCGTCTGGATTCCACAGTCAACAGGTGCCATTATCATGTTGTGGGGAGGGCATGGCAACAGACTCGGGCCGCGGTCTGCTCCGGGGATATTCGTGACGCAGCTCTTGATCTAGCTCAATGCTGGGATCGTCGGCTCGGTGTCGATTGTTGCCGCCCAATCCCACCTGCCGCGACACGTTCGGACGGAATGACGCTGAATGCCCGGAAGGGTTACGCGCTTGACGAAAGTGTTTCTCCTATGGGCAGAGGATTCCTCATGAGCGGGTCGTACTGCAGGTTCTTGGTGCTTCTTGCGACACTCGCGTTAATCGCAGCTGCAACCGCTCGGGCTCAACAAAACGAGCCGGCGCAAGCTCCCGCGGAGCAGGAGCAGTCTCCGCCGCAAATGCCGATGCCGCAGCTCCCCGTGGTGCTGTTGCCCGACAAGCCCGTCCTGGAACCGAAGGCACTGGAAATTCTCAAGGCGGCGAGCGAGCGGCTCGTCTCCGCTCAGACCATGACGTTCACCGCGATTGCGACCTATGAGAGCCCGGCGAAGACCCTGCAGCCGCTTGCTTACACGACACTCTCGGAAGTGACGCTGCAACGGCCCGACAAGCTGCGCGTGATCACACCGGGCGACGGTCCCCCGACTGAGTTCTATTACGACGGCAAGACGATCATGGCCTATTCGCCGGACAGCAATATGGTGGCCATTGACGACGCACCGCCCACTGTCGACGAGATGCTGAAGTACGCTTATAACAAGGCCGCGATCTATTTTCCCTTCGACGATATCCTCGCGACCGATCCCTACAAGGGCTTGGGCGAGCTGAAGCTCGCCTTTGTGATCGGGCAATCCCACGTCGTCGGCGGCGTCCTCACGGACATGGTCGCCATCGTGAACGATTTCGCTCAGGCGGAAGTCTGGATCGGTGTGGAGGACCATCTCCCGCGCAGGGTGCGCGTGACCTATTTCAACGAGCCCGGCAATTTCCGGCACGACGTCGAGTTCTCGAATTGGCAACTCAACCCCGTCCTGCCGCCCGGCACCTTCGCTTCCGAACGCGCTGCGAAGGCAACGCGCATCAAATTCGAGAGCCCTGACGAGAAATTGCCACAACCGCAATGATGGGAGTGCGCACACCATGAAGAAAGCGCTTCTAGGCCTCGTCGGCCTTGTCTCCCTCGCGCTGCCGCCCCAACCGGTCGGCGCATGGTCATCCACGGGAGCCCGCGGCACGGCGTCCGGCGGTAACGGATCGTGGAGTGCCCACGGCTATAATGGCGGCAGTGCATCGGGCGGTGGCGGTTCATGGAGCGGTCAAGGCGCTCATGGTGGATCGGCGTCGGGAGGTAGCGGCAGTTGGCACGCGACCGGTGGTGAAGGGGGGACGGCCTCGGGTGGAGGTGGTTCCTGGAGCGGTCATAGCGCCTATGGCGGATCGGCCTCGGGAGGTGGTGGGAGCTGGCATGCCACCGGCGCTGAAGGCGGGACAGCTTCGGGCGGTGGTGGCAGTTGGCATGCCAACGGTGCCTATGGCGGCACGGCCTCCGGAGGCACCGCCTACGGGTACCACGGCGGCAGCTATTATGGCGGCAGCTATTACGGCGTCTACCATCCGCCGACCACGGTGAATTACTACGGCAGCAGTTGCGGTAACTGTGGCGGCTGGAACGGAGGGGCGGCCGCTGTTGGTGTGGTCGCCGGCGTTGCAGTCGGCGCCGCGGTAGCCAACGCCAATACGGCGGCGGCGACGTCAAATGCATACGCCTCGGGTTACGCGGCGGGCACCGCCAATACGGCGACCGCGACATCGAACGCCTATTCGGCTGGTGTCGCGGCGGGTGCTACGGCCGCGAATCAGCCAGCTCCGGCAGTAGGTAACATCTATGCCACGCTGCCGAGCAATTGTCAGTATAGCGGGCAGGGAGGTGCCAGCCTCTACCACTGCGGCGCATTGTGGCTGGAGCCGGCCTTCGGCGCCAACGGCGTTTATTACCGGGTTGTCCCGGCACCTTAGCGACTTTGGGGATTGTCGACGATCGCTCGCAGCAATCAAGGCGGAGGGGGTAGTTATGAAGAGGGATCTAGCCGGGCCCGTGCTCGTTACGGTGCTGCTTTGCCTCGGTACCGTGGGGGCAGAGGCGCAACAATATCCAATCCTGGATAAGGTCGCGGACAAGGTTGTTCAGCATTACCAGACCTCGTCTTGCCAACAGCTCGCGGCGGAGCGCGGTCAACCGAAATCAGGTGAAAGAGCAGTTGAGGAAGAACGCCTCGTGCGCCTGCTGCACGAAGACGCGCAGATGCGCCAGGAATTCATGAATCGCGTTGCCTCACCGATCGCGAACAAATTATTCGAGTGCGGCTTTATTCCGTGAATATCGGGTTTTGATGCGTCCTTGTCGATTCGATGCAATATGCCGGGCGCGTCGTGCCTTTGCTGTTGTCCAAGTCTTCGACGCGGTAAAGCGGGGCGACGGGCGCGGGCGGACCGGCGCATGAGCATGCTTGCGGCAAGGGCGAGACGGAGAAATGCGTACCGATGAAGCGGCTCGATCGGCACTGGATCACGGCGATCGCGTTCACCGCCGCCCTCGTCTTGCTTGTCAGCCTCGCGGTCAGCGACGTCATCGAAGGCTTCGTCTATGTGCTACTCGTCACCGTGATCGTCGCGGTCGGCGTTTTCTACAAGCTCCTTCCGAGAAGCCACTTTATCGCCGCCGCGTTCGCCAATCTCATCGCGGTTTATGCGTGCCTTTTCGTCTTCTTTGTCGAGACGAATTTTCCCGAGGGCAATGATGCCGTGCTCCTCGTCGGCTTCGTGCTGCCGATTGCCGCATTTCTCCTCGCGATCGCATGGCGTCATCGGGACATCCGCGCCATCGTCAATAAAAAGGATCCCCATTACGAACGGAACCTCGCCCAGGTGCTGCGCTGGCTTGTCCCGATATTCGCGATCGGGCTCCTGACATTCGCGATTCCCAGCACGAACTGGGGTCCACTCGGCCACGATCTCGCATTCCTAGCCGCGATGACCGTGATCGCACTTGTCGTGTCTCTGGTTGTTCGAGAAGTGGTGACGTTCCTGCTCGAGACAGCCTTGCTGTTCGAGGAATTCTTCGAGCGCATCGCGCGGCTTTTGGTGCCGGCGTTCGCATTTTTCACCTTCTACTCATTCCTTGTGATCGTATTCGGGGCAATTTACCGAATTGCCGATCACCTATCGACGCGCGAAATGTTCGCGGTTGCGGGGATTGCTCAGAAAATCAGCTTTCCCGACGCACTTTATTTTTCGATCGTGACGCTAAGCACCGTCGGCTACGGTGACATCGTCCCGGTCACCAATCTTGCTCGCTTCATCGTCGCAATCCAGATCGTCTGCGGCATCCTCCTTCTGCTTTTCGGATTTTCGGAGATCATTGCCTATACGCGCGCCCACCGGGAACATTCGCGCACGAGTACCCACGCTCGCGAGGAGCGACGGGATTAGCTGCAGAGCAGACGGAAAGCGGCACCGGCAGACGACGACACCCGTAGAGGCCGTGGCGGTCCCGGCGTAGGATAAACTCATGATCAAGAATTTCAACGACCATGCGGCGAACGAACGTACTTTCTTGGCTTGGGTCCGTACCGCCATTGCGGTTATGGCCTTCGGGTTCCTCGTCGAGAGGTTCGACTTATTTCTCCAGATCGCCACCGTGACCTGGGTTGACCGCGCAATTTCCATCCCAAGTCAGAAGTTCGGGAATTTCGCGGGGCTCACGCTTCTCATCTCGGGGATCGCAATGGTTGCGATTGCGGCGGCGCGCTTTTTGATCACGGCGAAAGACATCGATAGTGCGTCGCTTCGCCCAAGCGCTGAGGCCCGCGTCGATTTGGCCCTGGCCGCTCTATTGGTGCTTTTGGGATTTGCACTTTTTCTCTATTTGTCGAATGCCGTTTTTTCAAGGCTCTAACGGCCGCCACGGCGAACGGTGCCGGTTTCAACCGCGCGTGGGCAAGTACTCGATTGCCGTCCTCGTTATCGCTTGGCCCGTCTTTATAAGGCGTCAGTGGCGGCTAAAGGAACTGTCGCACGAGGCCCAGGAAGGACGAGGCCGCAAGCACGATGACGGACCAAAGCATGTATCGCGCATTGCGGCGGACGTAGCGCGCGGTCGCCTTCACGGCCCCGGCCGCCTCAAGGGCTGCATACATTGCTTTAATCTGCATTTCGGTCTGGCGTCGCATGAATTCGGCGCGCGCCATCTGGTCGTCTTGCGAACCCGGCCCTCCCTTCGACAGAAAATCCGTGAGCTGATCCAGCGTCATCTGGGAGAGCAGCTCACTGTGCTTACTGGTCATCGTTAACCCTTTTTCCCACCTATGCGAGTATAGCAAAACTGGACCGTCACCGTGGGGCATTTGAACTGCGCACAATGATTACCCAGTAAGTAGGCGGCCGTCGGGCTTGGATTCGGGGTCATTAGGGCGTTCGTTCTCTTAATATCAGCGTCGCCGCGCGGTCGATGGCCGGGCCGCGCATTCGGTCCTGTGACCCCGGGTTTGGACGGCTCGCCTAAGCTCAGGTTGTGGCGAAATGGGCCGGATAGGATTGGCCCAAATCGGACAGAGTCGATCATGAAGGCGCAACGCCGTTTATCTTGGAAATGCCGGTTGATGGACGTGCGATAAGAGTCCGAAAGGACAAGGATGATCGGCTGCGCAATTTTGGCTAGGTTTGCCGGCCAGGGTTCCCATGACGAAACCGCTGCTCCTGAGCTAGCATTGAACCTTGACCGCTCGATGGGGTCGAATCGCCGGAGATCGTGCTCAGCGCCGAAAAATGCGGGACGCTTTCACGCCCGCTGCCGACCAACTCGGAAGTACCGCCACTGTCTCACTCATTGAAATATAACTGAACGGCCAAAATCGATGTTAAAACAAGCGGGGCCAGGAACCGACGGAATTGGGCAAAGCGAATGCTCGTATGACAAAACTCATCATTCAAATACCTTGTCTCAACGAGGAACAGACGCTTCCCGCGACGATTGCGGCTCTGCCACGCCATATCGATGGAGTGGGGGAGATCGAGCTTCAGATCATTGACGATGGCTCGACAGATGGGACGACAAAGATCGCGCGGTCACTTGGTATTCAGCACGTTCTAAGCTTCAAGAAGAATCGCGGGCTAGCGGAGGCTTTCAAGGCCGGCGTGGACAACGCAGTCCGCCTTGGCGCTGACATATTGGTCAATACCGATGCGGACAATCAATACAGTGGAGCCGACATAGCCGATCTTGTAAATCCCATCGTTTCCGGCGAGGCGGACATCGTAATTGGATGTAGACCGATCGATAACCACCCTGAGTTTCCTTGGATCAAGCGCAAGTTGCAAAAATATGGAAGCGCCTTGATCAATCGGTTGGCCGGTACCGAAATTCCCGACACAACGACTGGCTTTCGCGCCTATAGTCGTGATGCCTTGCTGCATCTCAATATCTTCTCTGATTTTTCCTATACGCTCGAAACCATCATTCAGTACGGCTATCAGAACGCGAAGATCATGACGATTCCAGTTCATGTGAATCCAAAAACCCGTGAATCGCGTTTATTCCGAAATATTCCGCACTACCTCTGGAACTCGCTCCGCACCGTTATCAAAATATTCATCTTGTACCGCTCTGGCGCTTTTTTCACCGTATTGTCGGCCGGATCGTTCCTGTTGTTCGTGGCCCTTATTATTCGTTATGCATATGGAATTTTTGTGGAAGGCGTGCCGACGAGTCAATTTTGGCCATCGATAATCATGGCGGGAGTTCTTTTCGGTCTAAGCGTCCAATTTTATCTGACGGGGATCATTTGCTCGCTGATCTCATCGAACCGCAAGCTTTCGGAGGAAGTGCTCTATCGGCTGCGCAAGGTGGACCTAACGTCTGCTCCCTCTGCAGACCCTAAAAGAACCTGATCGAGTCTGAAGAATGTGTGGCATTGCAGGCGTCTGGATGAAAGCGGGAGGGACGCCATCGCGTGACCTGCTCACGCATTTCTCCCACAGCCTTCATCATCGCGGACCCGATGCTGTCGGCATTCGGATTTCCGGTTCCGTGGGCCTTGTCAACAGACGACTTAAGGTGATCGATCTGTCCGACAAGGCCAATCAACCGTTCGAGGATGGCGCGGACATCCTCAGTTTCAACGGGGAGATCTTCAATCACGTCGATCTTCGGCGCGAGTTGTCGCCGTTCTACGAATTCACCAGCCACTCGGACACGGAGGTGTTATTCCGTGCACTTCAGCACTGGGGCCCCAGTGTTCTCGATCGGCTTCGCGGTCAATTCGCCTTTGCGTTCGTCGACTCGCGGCGCGGCGAGCTTATCTTGGCGCGCGATCACGTCGGAATTT
>DASPOR010000048.1 GCA_035625915.1 Alphaproteobacteria bacterium
TGCGGAGAAGGGCGTTGCCGAGTTGGCTCTTATGCAGCGGCGGGCCTTGGGACAATCTTGAGTCGCCCGCTCATTTCGCCCGAGACCAATCACGGAGCGCTTTCGCCCCGAGGTCTCCTCGGCTGTTGTGACGAATCCGAAATTCGCCATATCTTGGTGCGAGACCGTGAGCGAATTTCGGATTCAAGGCCACACTAGCTATATGTTAAATCGGCAATATGTTAAATCGAGTGTGGTTTTCGGATTTGAAGTTCCTTAACGTGGCTGCCACCAAAATCTTGGGAACTTCAAATGCACCGCGCTCGTGTGCGCTGAGCGGACGGCCGCGGCGGTCGTCCGGGATGAAATATCGGGAGTTTCGCATGGCCAGACGATTCGCGGGCGACCGGCTCGTGATCGCCAGCCACAATGCCGGCAAGGTTCGCGAGATTGGCGATCTCTTGGCGCGCTACGATGTCACCACGATCGCGGCCATCGAACTGACGCTGGCCGAGCCGGAGGAAACCGGCGCCACTTTCGTCGCAAACGCTGAAATCAAGGCGGTCGCTGCCGCGCGCGCGGCGCAGCTGCCGGCACTCGCCGACGATTCCGGTCTCGTCGTCCCGGCACTCGGCGGCGCACCCGGCATCAATTCGGCCCGGTGGGCCGGTCGCCAACGAAACTTCACCAAGGCCATGGCCCGCCTGGAGCGGGAAATGTCGGACAAGGATGACCGTGCCGCTTATTTCGTGTGCGCGCTGAGCCTTGCGTGGCCTGATGGACATACCGAAAGCGTGGAGGGGCGCGCGGATGGCGTTTTGGTCTTCCCGCCGCGCGGCGACAGGGGTTTCGGTTACGACCCGGTGTTTCAGCCGGCCGGCTATCGGATCACCTACGGCGAGATGGAGCCTGCAGCGAAACTTGCCATCAACCATCGCTCCGATGCGTTCCGCAAGCTGCTCGCCGTTTGTTTCGACGCATGATGGGCGCTGACGCGACGACGATGGGACCGGCGTCCAATGCTAGCGCCGTCGCCGATGCGGGTTTCGGCGTTTACGTCCACTGGCCTTTCTGCCTCGCGAAGTGCCCCTATTGCGATTTCAACAGCCATGTGCGGGATCGCATCGATCAGGCGCGCTGGCGCAACGCCCTTCTCTCGGAGCTCGACCACTTCGCTGCGCACACGGCGGGACGAACGGTGACGAGCGTCTTTTTCGGCGGTGGCACGCCGTCGCTGATGGCGCCCGAGACCGTCGCGGCCGTGCTCGATCGGATTGCACGGCACTGGCGACCCGACGCAGCGCTCGAGGTCACGCTCGAGGCCAACCCGACATCGGTCGAGGCAGGCCGTTTCTCGGGTTACGCCGGCGC
This sequence comes from Alphaproteobacteria bacterium, assembly GCA_035625915.1. Classification (NCBI taxonomy): domain Bacteria; kingdom Pseudomonadati; phylum Pseudomonadota; class Alphaproteobacteria; species Alphaproteobacteria bacterium. The sequence goes on from DASPOR010000048.1 coordinate 1,351, forward strand.
TGGCGTGAACCGGATCTCGCTCGGCGTGCAGGCGCTCGACGACGCTCAGCTTCGCTTCCTCGGCCGCCGGCATTCGCGCGCCGAGGCGCTTGCGGCACTGGCGCTTGCCCGGCGGAATTTCACGCGCGTGAGCTTCGATCTCATCTATGCGCGGCCGAACCAAACGCCGAAAGACTGGCAAGAAGAGCTTCGCACCGCCCTCGAATATGTCGCCGACCATGTTTCGCTCTATCAACTCACCATCGAGGCCGGTACGAGTTTCGAGCAAGCCCATGCGCGCGGCGATTTCGCGATGCCCGACGAAGACACGGCATCGGCACTTTACGAATCGACCGCCGAGATACTCGGTTGCCGGGATCTCCACGCATACGAAATTTCCAACTACGCCCGGCCAGGGGCGGAGTGCCGCCACAATCTCACTTATTGGCGCTACGGCGATTATGTCGGCGTCGGCCCGGGTGCGCATGGCCGACTTACCATCGAGGGCGAGAAGATCGCAACGCGTCAACATCGAGCACCCGAGCGATGGCTGGAGTCGGTCGAACGTTCCGGTCACGCAACGCGGCAGCGCCTTCCGCTCACACGGGAAGAGCGATTCGAGGAGATGTTGATGATGGGCTTGCGGTTGAGCGAAGGCGTTGGCCGTGAGCGTGTCAGCCGCGAGTTCGGCAGCCGGATCGAAGCGCTTGTCGGCGCCGATCGCCTCGCAATCCTGATCGAGGGCGGCTTTCTCGTCCTCGACGAGCGTTCATTGCGCGCGACCGCTTCCGGGCGGCAGCGGCTCGACGCCGTGCTGGCGTCCCTTATCGCCTGACGAGGGGGAGTTGCTGCCGATCTACTCGGTCGCGAAGCTCACGGGTGCGGGGCTCATGACGGTAGGAGCGTCGCCATGCACTTCGAGCACAGCGAGGCCGCGCTCATTTCGCCCATCCTCATTGAACCGAAATATACCGTCGACGCCGGAAAAGCCGTTCGGATTGGTGAGTGCTTGCGCGCTGAATCCGGCTTCGCCCCCGCTTTTCGCGAGTGCTGCGGCGAGTGCCGCCGCGTCATAGCCGAGCGTTGCGATCCGCGGCGGGGTCGGGGCGTCGTAGAGCTTGGCATAGCGCTGATCGTAGTCGCCGCGCAGGTTCGGATCGGGGGCGACGTACCAGCCCCCGAGGAGAGCCGGCTCCTTGCGCACCCGCGGGTCGTCCCAAAGCCCCGTGCCAAGCAATCGCACGCGGGAAGGATCGATGTCGTAATAGGGGAGCAACGGAGCGAGCGCCAGCAAGCGCTCTCCGCCCTCGGGCAGCATGACGGCATCGAAATCGACGTCGCCGACCGTATCTTGAGTCTGCAGGCGTTGAAGTGCCTGACGTGAAACCTCGTCGGTCTTCCCCTCGAGTTGTTTGCGCTGTGCCAAAAGGGCTGCGTGACGGCTGTCATAGTTGGCGAGGCGGCGAACTACTTCGGCCGCATTGTTGGCGGCCGGATTGTAGCTTTCGATCCCGGCGATCGAAGCGCCCGCTTCGCCCACGGTGTCACGCAACAAGGAGGCGATCGCTTGGCCATAGGGTGTGTCAGGGACCACCGCCGCGAAACGGTTGATCCCTTGCGCGTGCGCATAGACCACGATCCGCTTCACCTGAGTGCGGGGCAGGAAGCCCATCAGGAAGACGCCCTCGCCCGCCACGCGTTCGTCGGTCGAGAATGCGATCACGTTGACGCCGGCGGAGCGCGCAAGTGGGGCCACGGCGAGAACCTCCTCCGCGAAAAGCGGACCTAGGATCAGCTTGGCGCCGTCGTCGAGAACCGCGCGGGCTGCACGCGCCGCACCCTCCGGGCTACCTTCGGTATCGCGCGGGAGGAGTGCGAAATTCTTGCCGGCCGTCTCGAACACGGCAAGCTCGGCCGAATTGAGGAGAGCCCTGCCAAGGGGTGCGCTGTTTCCGCTCAACGGCAGGAGAAGCCCGACCTTGACCGCTTGAGGATTTTCACCCGCACCCGACGCCGCCGCTGGCGGCGCCGCTGCTGCACCCGTATTGAGGGGCTGGACCTCCACCGCGCCTGGCGGCAACTTCAATCCCTGATCGCCCGTCGCTGCTGCGCCCGCCTGGGGTGTTCCTTGCGGACGGGGCTGCTTATCGCCTAGGTTCGAGCCGTGGCAAGCGGCCAACACGAATGCAGCCGCGAATGCCGCGACGCGCACGCGCTGCATCCCCGACCACGGACTCTTGAGGGAATGACGCAACGGATGGGCTCCACAGCATCCCGGGAAAACGCGGCCGAGCGTAGCGGGTGGCCGAATGGAAGTAAACGGGCTCTAAGCACGATTCGGCGAGGTCTCTATCTGGTGGCGACGCCCATCGGCAACCTCGGCGACATCACGCTCAGAGCGCTCGAGGTCCTCCGTCATTCCGATCTCATCGCTTGCGAGGATACGCGGGTCACGGGAAAGCTCCTCGCGGCCTACGGCATCGACGTGCCGATGACGCCTTATCACGATCACAATGCCGCGATGGCGCGGCCGCAACTCCTGGCTCGGTTGAAGGAGGGTGCGTGCATCGCACTCGTATCCGATGCGGGCATGCCGCTTATTTCCGATCCAGGTTTCAAACTGGTGGGTGCCGCGATCGACGCGGGCATACACGTGAGTGTGGTGCCCGGCGCTTCAGCACCCCTTGCAGCACTGACGCTCTCGGGCCAGCCGGTCGACCGCTTCCTCTTTGTCGGATTTCTGCCGTCGAAGTCGGGACCGCGGCAGAAGGCGCTTGCGGATTTGGCGGCCCTCCCGGCGACCCTCGTGTTCTTCGAAAGCGGACCGCGTCTCGCCGAATCCCTTGCCGATATGACGGCAATGCTCGCCCCGCGCATGGCGGCGGTCGTTCGTGAGCTGACCAAGCTTCACGAGGAAGTTCGCCGCGGTGGGCTTGCGGAGCTCGCCGCTCATTACCGCAACGTCGGGCCGCCGAAAGGCGAAATCGTGGTCGTCGTCGGGCCGCCGCTCGAAACCTCCGCGCCCGATGAACAGGCGCTCGATACGCTTATCGAGAATGCGTTGGCGAGCATGAGTCTCCGCGATGCGGCCGAGGCCGTTGCGCGCGGCACTGGGTTGCCGAAGAAGCGCGTTTATGCACGCGCCCTCGCACTCGCAAAACCGCGCGGCGAAAAATGAGTGTTGAGCGCCGCAGGCGCGCTTATCGGCGCGGGCGCTGGGCGGAGGCGCTTTGCCGGTTGGTGCTGTCGCTCAAAGGTTATCGCATCGTTGCGGCCGATTATCGCGCCAAGGTCGGCGAGATCGACATCGTTGCGCGCAAGGGCCGCACCCTTGCGATCGTGGAGGTGAAGGCGCGCGAGACGCACGCGAACGCCGCCGCGGCACTCCTCCCGCGTCAGCGCCGCCGTATCGCACGCGCGAGCGCCGCATTTCTCGCACATCACCCTTCGCTGGCAGCACTGATCGTGCGCTTCGACGTCATGCTGGTGCGGCCGTGGCAACTGCCGCGTCACGTTAAGAACGCTTGGCATCTCGATGAACGCGGCGGCGATTGAGGCTGGCTCATCGTGACGCGTGACCCGAGAGCACTTTCACGTTAAAAACCTCCATGCCTTTCTGTCTTCCCCCCATCCCGGACGAGCCGTAATCGATGGCGGCATGGATGAGCCAAGATCGGTTTTCGTCCGACGACCCGCGCGACTACTTGCGCCTCGTGGGCACACAGGCCGACGACGCGATCGATCTTGCGGAGGCCGCATTAGCGTTTGCCGCGATCGACAATCCGCAATGCCCGGTCGCGCGTTATCGCGAACACTTGCAAGCCATCGCCCGCGACGTGGCGGAGGAGGCCAAGCGGCTTTCCGCAGGGCCCGACACGCTCGGCGCGCGCGCGATGATCCTCAACGAAGTCATTTTTGCGCGCCACGGCTACCGTGGCGACAGCCATAACTACGACGACCTGCAAAACGCCAATCTGATGCGCGTGATCGATCGCCGCCGCGGACTTCCGGTCTCGCTCGGCATCATCTACATCCACGCAGGACGGGCGCAAAATTGGGACGTCACGGGCATCAACTTTCCCGCCCATTTCATGGTTCGCCTGTCCCACTCGGGCCAGCGTGCGATCATCGATCCATTCAACGAAGGAACTGTGCGAGAGGTCTCCGAGCTTCGCGAGATGATCAAGACGAGTCACGGCGAGAACGCGGCCCTGCATCCGGAGCATTACGCCGCGGTCGGAAGCCGGGACGTACTGCTCAGGCTGCAGAACAACCTGAAGCTCAGGCTTTGCCAGTCGGATGACAATGCCCGCGCCGTCAAGGTTGTTGAAAATATGATGCTGATCGCGCCCGACGAAGTCGGCCTGTGGCACGATTTGGGGGCCTTGCGCGGCAAGACAGGCAATCTCCGCGCCGCCATATCCGCGCTCGAAACGTTCCTCGGGCGTGCCGGGCAAAATGCCCATCGCCATCAGGCCGCGGCCTTGCTCCAGGAATTGCGCACAAAGCTGAACTAGTGTGGCGGCCGTGAGTGAAATTCGGGTTCAAAGCCGCACTGGCGGCGCGCGCTGCGCTCGCTATAGTTCCGCCGTCCCGCCACCCGCTTGCCGGTTTTCAGGGGAGCTCGACGATGAGCCTTGCCGTCGCCATCCAGATGGACCCGATCGAGTCCATAAATATCGACGCTGACAGCACCTTCGTCATGGCGCTTGAGGCCCAGCGCCGCGCACATGCGCTATGGCACTACCTGCCCCAGCACATGATGCTGCGCGAAGGCCGGCTCTACGCCCGCGCGCGCCGGCTCGAGGTGCGCCGCAAAAAGGGCGATCACTATACGCTCGGCTCTTTCGAGACCCTCGATCTCGGCACGATGGATATCGTCCTGATGCGTCAGGACCCGCCCTTCGACATGGCCTATATCACGGCCACCCACATGCTCGAGCATATAAGCGCCAACGTCCTGGTCGTGAACGATCCGGTCCACGTGAGGAATGCGCCCGAGAAACTTTTCGTCACGCATTTCGAAGGCGTCATGCCGCCCACGTTGATCACGGGCGATAGGACCTCGATCGAGCAGTTCCGCGCAGAGCACGAGGATATCGTCATCAAGCCGCTCTTCGGCAATGGCGGGGCCGACGTGTTCCACATCGGCCCCGGCGACGAGAACTTCAATGCGCTTTGCGAGATGTTCACGCGGCTCTATCGCGAGCCCGTCATCGTGCAACGCTACATTCCCGAGGTGCGCAACGGAGACAAGCGGATCATCCTCATCGACGGAAAGCCCCTTGGGGCGGTCGCCCGCGTGCCCCAGCCGGGCGAAGCGCGGGCGAACCTCCATGCCGGCGCACGGGCGGTCAAGGCCGCGCTCAGCGACCGCGACAAGGAAATCTGCGGCGCCATCGGCCCGGTGCTGAGGGAGCGGGGTCTGCTTTTCGTCGGCATCGACGTGATCGGGAATTATCTGACGGAGATCAACGTGACCTCGCCGACCGGCATCCAGGAGATCGATCGCCTCGATGGCGTGGCGCTCGAGTCCGATCTGTGGGACGCGATCGAGGCCCGTTTCCGCACACGGCACGATCCGCGGCCGATGTGATCGAGGTGCGTTCTTCGGCCGGCGAGAGCGCTGATCTCAAACGCTCGGTTCAACCGGCGATCGGCGCTTTCTGCGTCTCTCGATACAGAATGTAGAGCCCGGCCGCCACCACGATCCCGGCACCGAGGAGCGTCCACCGGTCTGGCAGATCGCCCCAGAGGACATAT
>DASPOR010000049.1 GCA_035625915.1 Alphaproteobacteria bacterium
GTCGTGTGAAGATGAACATGCGGCTTGGCCTCGAGTGCCCGGACACCGTCCGCGTGCTGCGAAAAGAAGACATCCTCGCTATCATCAAGGTTCTCGTGGATCTCAAGGACGGTCGTGGCGAGATTGACGATATCGACCATCTCGGCAATCGACGGGTCCGTTCCGTCGGCGAGCTGATGGAGAATCAATATCGCGTCGGACTCCTCCGGATGGAGCGCGCTATTCGCGAGCGCATGTCCACGGTCGAGATCGACACCGTGATGCCCCATGACCTGATCAACGCGAAACCCGCGGCGGCGGCCGTGCGCGAATTCTTCGGCTCGTCGCAACTCAGTCAATTCATGGACCAGACCAACCCGCTTTCCGAGATCACACACAAGCGCCGCCTTTCCGCCCTCGGTCCGGGCGGCCTCACGCGCGAGCGCGCCGGCTTCGAGGTGCGCGACGTTCACCCGACGCACTATGGTCGCATCTGCCCGATCGAGACGCCGGAAGGCCCGAATATCGGTCTCATCAACAGTCTGGCGACCTATGCGCGAATCAACCAATACGGCTTTATCGAAAGCCCCTACCGGCGCGTGACCCACGGGCGCGTGGGCGACGAGGTGGTCTATCTCTCGGCCATGGAGGAGGGCAAGTACACGATCGCCCAAGCCAATGCCGAGGTCGACCGGCACAACCGGCTCGTGTCCGATCTCATTAGCTGCCGCCGGGGTGGGGATTTCGTGCTCGCCAAGCCCGAGGATATCGACTTCATCGACGTCTCGCCCAAGCAGCTCGTTTCCGTCGCGGCCGCACTCATTCCCTTCCTTGAGAACGACGACGCGAATCGCGCCCTCATGGGCTCGAACATGCAGCGACAGGCCGTGCCGCTCATCAAGACGGAAGCCCCCCTCGTCGGAACTGGAATGGAGGGCACCGTGGCGCGCGATTCGGGTGTCGCGATCATCGCGCGGCGCGCCGGCGTCGTCGATCAGGTCGACGCAATGCGTATTGTCGTGCGCGCGACCGAGGAAACCTCGCACACCGCGTCCGGTGTCGACATTTACCGTCTCCTCAAGTTCCAGCGATCCAACCAGAATACCTGCATTACGCAGCGCCCGCTCGTGAAGGTCGGCGACCTCGTCGAGAAGGGCGACATCATCGCGGACGGCCCGTCGACCGACCTCGGTGAACTCGCACTCGGCCACAACGTGCTTGTCGCCTTCATGCCATGGCACGGCTACAACTTCGAGGACTCGATCCTTATCTCCGAGCGCATCGTTCGCGACGACATTTTCACTTCGATTCACATCGAGGAATTCGAAGTAATGGCGCGCGATACGAAGCTCGGCCAAGAAGACATCACGCGCGACATCCCGAATGTCGGTGAGGAAGCTCTCAAGAACCTCGACGAGGCGGGCATCGTTTATATCGGCGCCGAAGTGAAACCGGGGGACATTCTGGTGGGCAAGGTGACGCCGAAGGGCGAATCCCCGATGACGCCCGAGGAGAAATTGCTCCGCGCCATCTTCGGCGAGAAGGCATCGGATGTGCGCGACACCTCCCTCAGGGTGCCGCCGGGCGTGCAGGGCACCGTCGTCGAAGTGCGCGTCTTCTCGCGCCGTGGCGTCGACAAGGACGAACGCGCACTTGCGATCGAGCGGGCCGAGATCGAGCGCCTAGCCAAGGACCGTGACGATGAGCGGGCAATCCTTGAGCGCAGCTTCTTCGCGCGCCTCAAGTCGCTCTTGATGAACCGTACCATCGTGCGCGGACCCAAGGGGATAAAGGCCGGCTCGAAAGTGACCGACTCCCTGCTCGGCGAATATACGCCAGGGCAATGGCGCCAGATCATCGTCAAGAATGACGAGATCATGACCTCGATCGAACAGCTCTCCCAGCAGTTCGATCAGTCGATCAACCTGCTGCAGCAACGGTTCGAGAACAAGGTCGAGAAATTACAGCGTGGCGACGAACTGCCGCCGGGCGTGATGAAGATGGTCAAGGTCTTCGTGGCCGTGAAGCGCAAGCTGCAGCCGGGCGACAAGATGGCCGGGCGACATGGCAACAAGGGCGTGATTTCGAAGATCGTGCCGGTCGAGGACATGCCATATCTGGACGACGGCACGCACGTCGATATCGTGCTCAATCCTCTCGGCGTGCCGTCGCGCATGAACGTGGGGCAGATTCTAGAGACTCATCTCGGCTGGGCCTGTCACGGTCTCGGCCGCCAGGTGGCACTGATCCTTGAAAAAGTGCAGCAGAGCGGCAAGATTGCGGACGTCCGCAAGTGGCTCGAAAAAACCTACGGCAAGGGCTACAAGGAAGAGCTCGGCGAGCTTTCCGACGATGAGGTTCTCGAGCTCGCCGACAATCTGAGGAATGGCGTTCCCGTGGCCTCGCCCGTGTTCGACGGAGCGCGGGAGGACGACATCGTACAGATGCTCGAAGGTGCCGGGCTCGAGCGTTCCGGCCAGGTCACGTTGACCGACGGCCGGACCGGCGATGTATTCGAGCGCAAGGTGACGGTCGGCTACATCTACATGCTCAAGCTGCACCATCTGGTCGATGACAAGATCCATGCCCGTTCGATCGGCCCTTACAGCCTCGTCACGCAGCAGCCGCTGGGCGGCAAGGCCCAGTTCGGTGGCCAGCGCTTCGGCGAAATGGAGGTGTGGGCGCTCGAGGCTTATGGGTCGGCCTATACGCTCCAGGAAATGCTCACGGTCAAATCGGACGACGTTGCGGGTCGTACCCGCGTTTACGAGGCGATCGTCAAGGGCGACGACAATTTCGAAGCTGGCATTCCGGAGTCGTTCAACGTCCTCGTGAAAGAACTTCGCTCGCTCGGCCTCAATGTCGAGCTGGCGCAATCGGGATTTTGAGCGTGAACCTTCCGATGGGTAGTGTGTCACTGGGTGCACGCGGCATGAACGCGAATCAAGCTTCGGCGGGTACGGCCTTCGCGCCGTCCCGGCCGTGCAGAGCGGGAGAGTTGGCATGAATGAGTTGATGAAGATTTTCGGCCAGGTCACCAGTCCGCAGAATTTCGACCAGATCAAGATATCGATTGCGAGCCCGGAGCGGATTCGCTCCTGGTCCTATGGCGAAATCAAGAAGCCGGAAACCATCAACTACCGGACCTTCAAGCCCGAAAGGGACGGCCTGTTTTGCGCCCGCATCTTTGGTCCGATCAAGGACTACGAGTGCTTGTGCGGTAAGTACAAGCGCATGAAGTATCGCGGCATCATTTGCGAAAAATGCGGCGTCGAGGTGACCCTTTCCAAGGTTCGCCGAGAGCGCATGGGGCACATCGAGCTCGCTTCGCCCGTGGCGCACATCTGGTTCCTGAAGTCGTTGCCGAGTCGTATTGGCTTGTTGGTCGACATGACGCTTCGCGATCTCGAAAAGATCCTTTATTTCGAGAGCCACGTGGTGGTGGAGCCGGGTCTCACTGCGCTCAAGCGCCATCAGCTTCTGACCGAGGACCAGTACCAGAATGCAATCGACGAGTTTGGCGAGCAGTCTTTCGAGTGCATGATCGGTGCTGAGGCGCTGAAGGAGATCTTGTCGCGCATTGACCTCGAGAAAGAGAAGGAGTTCCTGCGCCAGGAGCTCAAGGACACGAATTCGGAAGCGAAGCGCAAGAAGTACGTAAAGCGCTTGAAGCTCGTCGAGGCCTTCGTCGACTCGGGCAGCCGACCCGAGTGGATGGTCCTCGATGTCATTCCGGTGATCCCGCCCGAGTTGCGTCCGCTGGTGCCGCTTGACGGCGGCCGATTCGCGACGTCGGATTTGAACGATCTCTACCGCCGCGTGATCAACCGCAACAACCGCTTGAAACGCCTGATCGAGCTGCGCGCACCCGAAATCATCGTGCGCAACGAAAAGCGCATGCTGCAGGAAGCGGTCGACGCCCTCTTCGACAATGGCCGTCGCGGCCGCGTCATCACGGGTGCGAACAAGCGACCGCTCAAGTCGCTTTCCGACATGCTAAAAGGCAAGCAAGGCCGATTCCGGCAGAACCTGCTCGGCAAGCGCGTCGATTATTCGGGTCGCTCGGTGATTGTCGTCGGTCCGGAACTCAAGCTTCACCAATGTGGCTTGCCGAAGAAGATGGCGCTCGAACTCTTCAAGCCGTTCATCTATTCAAAACTGGAGCTCTACGGTCATGCCTCGACCATCAAGGCTGCGAAACGAATGGTCGAGAAAGAGCGCCCCGAGGTGTGGGATATCCTCGAGCAGGTGATCCGCGAGCACCCGGTGCTGCTCAACCGTGCGCCGACGTTGCACCGTCTCGGCATCCAAGCGTTCGAGCCCGTGTTGATCGAGGGCAAGGCGATCCAGCTCCACCCGCTTGTCTGCACGGCGTTCAACGCGGATTTCGACGGCGACCAGATGGCCGTGCATGTCCCGCTTTCCCTTGAGGCGCAGCTTGAGGCGCGTGTGCTGATGATGTCGACGAACAACATTCTTTCGCCAGCCAACGGCAAGCCAATCATCGTACCGTCGCAAGATATCGTGCTAGGCCTCTATTACATCACCATGGAGCGCGATGGCGAACGCGGCGAGGGCATGAACTTCGCGGGCCTCGGGGAAATACAACAGGCACTCGACGCCAATGCGATCTCGGTTCACGCCAAAGTCACGTGCCGCTATAGGGGCGTCGACGCCAACGGCGAGCTCACCATCACCCGGGTGAAGACCACGCCGGGCCGCATGATTCTCTCGGAAATCCTGCCGCGCCATCCGGCCGTGCCGTTCGATCTCGTCAATCGAATCCTCACGAAAAAAGAGATTTCGAACGTTATCGATGCCGTCTACCGCCATTGCGGCCAGAAGGAGACGGTCATCTTCGCCGACCGCCTGATGACGCTCGGCTACTACTACGCAACGCGGGCTGGAATCTCCTTCGGCAAGGACGACCTGATTATTCCCATCGCCAAGGGGCGCCTCGTCAGCGAGACTCAGACGCGAGTCAAGGAATTCGAGCAACAGTACCAGGACGGCCTGATCACCCAAGGCGAGAAGTATAACAAGGTGGTCGATGCTTGGTCGCGCTGCACCGACCTTGTTGCGGACGAGATGATGCGTGAGATGCAAACCTTGAAGCCGGGAGCGCCCATCAACGCGGTCTGGATGATGGCGCACTCGGGTGCGCGCGGCTCGGCGGCGCAGATCAAGCAGCTCGCCGGCATGCGCGGCCTCATGGCGAAGCCCTCGGGCGAGATCATCGAGACGCCGATCATCTCGAATTTCAAGGAAGGCCTCACCGTGCTCGAATACTTCAATTCGACGCATGGTGCGCGCAAGGGCTTGGCCGATACCGCGCTCAAGACGGCCAACTCCGGCTACCTCACGCGCCGGCTGGTCGACGTGGCGCAGGACGCGATCATTACGGAGAGCGATTGCGGCACCGACGGCGGGCTGACCGTCAAGGCGGTGGTCGAGGGCGGCGAAGTCATCTCCCCGCTCTCCGAGCGTATTCTCGGCCGAGTTGCGGCGGAGGATGTGACGGATCCACTCACCGGCAAGGTGCTTGTCGCCAATAGCGAGATGATCGAGGAGCGGGAAGTCGACATCATCGAGAAGGCCGGGCTCCAGTCGGTCCGCATTCGCTCGGTATTGACCTGTCGGGCGAAGGACGGGGTGTGCGCCAAGTGCTACGGTCGCGATCTCGCGCGCGGCACGATGGTCAATACCGGGGAAGCGGTCGGGGTCATCGCGGCCCAATCGATCGGCGAACCGGGGACCCAGCTCACCATGCGCACCTTCCACATAGGCGGCGCCGTCCAGCACGGCGGGGAGCAGTCGAGTGTCGAGGCGAGCTATGACGGCACGATCTCGATCAAGAACCGCCAAGTCGTCAAGAACAGCGAAGGCCGGTTTATCGTCATGAGCCGCAATACGGAAATCGTGCTGAACGATCCTTCGGGCCGCGAGCGCGCCCGGCACCGAGTCCCATATGGCGCCAAACTCTTTGTCGACGATGGCGAAAAGGTTGCGAAGGGTACCAAGCTGGTCGAGTGGGACCCATACACCATTCCAATCATCACCGAGAAGGAAGGTATTGCGCACTACATCGATCTCGTCGAAGGGATTTCGATCCGCGAGGTAATGGACGAGGCGACGGGAATATCGAACAAGGTGGTTGTCGATTGGAAACAACAGCCGCGTGGGTCGGATCTACGGCCACGTATCACTTTGCGCGACGGCAAGGGCAACACCATCAAGCTCCCGAACGGCATGGAGGCTCGCTACTTTCTTTCGGTCGATGCCGTGCTCTCGGTCGAGAACGCGGCGAAGGTCCGTGCCGGCGACGTGCTCGCCCGTATCCCGCGTGAATCCTCGAAGACTCGTGACATCACGGGCGGCCTGCCCCGGGTGGCCGAGCTTTTCGAGGCGCGCAAGCCCAAGGATTTCGCGATCATAAGCGAGGCCGCGGGCCGCGTCGAATTCGGCAAAGATTACAAGGCAAAACGCCGCATCGTCGTAACGCCGGAGGCGGACGGCGGCGAGTCCGTCGAATACTTGATCCCCAAAGGCAAGCATATCTCCGTGCAGGAGGGCGACTTCGTCCAGCGCGGCGATCTGCTGATGGACGGCAACCCGGTGCCGCACGACATCCTGCGCATTTTGGGCGTGGAGGCGCTGGCGTCCTACTTGATCAACGAGATCCAGGAGGTCTATCGGCTTCAGGGCGTGAAGATCAATGATAAGCATATCGAGGTGATCGTTCGCCAGATGCTCCAAAAGGTCGAGATCGAGGATCCGGGCGATACCACGTTCCTGGTCGGCGAACAGGTGGACCGCAGCGAGTTCGATGAGGTGAACAACAAAACACTTCAAGAGAACAGCCGGCCGGCCACGTGCAAGCCGGTCCTTCAGGGAATCACGAAGGCAAGCCTTCAGACCCGCTCCTTCATCTCGGCCGCCTCCTTCCAGGAGACGACCCGTGTCCTTACCGAAGCGGCGGTTTCCGGAAAGATGGACGGCCTGGCGGGACTCAAGGAGAATGTCATCGTCGGCCGCCTCATACCGGCGGGGACGGGTGCTGTCGTCGGCCGTCTGCGCCAGGTCGCAGCAGAGCGCGATCGTGCTCATGCGGCACTTCAGGCCAAGGTTCAAGAGGGCGTTCCGTTCGCCGGCGAGGTGCCGTCGAACGTCGCCTGAGTATTTTGCGCGGGCAAGACAGCACGTGGATTGCTTTATCCGCGTGTTGTCGGTCGCGGGGAAAAGACCGGGGGCCGGCGATTGTGATGCTTGACGTCGGGGGCGGCGAGCCTTAGTATCCGCGCGCCTTTGAGAGGGGGTTGGCGGTAGGCCGCTCGGCCTAGACGGAACTCCCGGGTGTCCAAGCCCGAACAAAATTCGATTTACGCCTTTCGCGGGTTGGCGAAGAGAACCCGTGCGGAGCGAGGCGCGCGCCATCGCTCGCGTTTTGTTGTCGCTTGGTATGTCGCGCCGTTCAGCAACGGCATGATGTGGAAGGGTGCGAGGATTATGCCCACGATCAACCAACTTGTTCGCAACCCGCGCCGCCCAACGCGGGCAAAGAACAAGGTGCCGGCTTTGCAGCAATGCCCCCAAAAGCGCGGGGTATGCACGCGTGTCTACACGACGACGCCGAAGAAGCCGAACTCCGCACTTCGCAAGGTGGCCAAGGTGCGTCTGACCAACGGCTACGAGGTCGTGAGCTATATCCCGGGCGAGGGCCATAATCTGCAGGAACATTCAGTCGTGATGATCCGGGGCGGCCGAGTGAAGGACCTTCCCGGTGTGCGCTACCACATCATCCGCGGCACGCTCGACACGCAGGGCGTGAGCGATCGTCGTCAGCGTCGGTCGAAATACGGGGCGAAGCGTCCCAAGTGATCACGGAGTAGCGAGAGATGTCGCGTCGTCGTCGCGCCGAAAAGCGGGAAGTGCTGCCGGACCCCAAGTTCGGGGATCTGGTGCTGAGCAAGTTCATGAACAGCTTGATGTATCAGGGCAAGAAATCCGTCGCGGAGGGGGTCGTCTACTCGGCCCTCGAAACAATTCAGAAGAAAACCGGTCAAGACCCGGTCAAGGTGTTTCGCGACGCCCTTGAGAACGTTCGCCCGGCGATCGAGGTCCGCTCGCGCCGCGTCGGCGGTGCGACCTACCAGGTACCGGTCGAGGTCCGTGCCGACCGCAGCCAAGCGCTCGCCATCCGCTGGCTCATCGGTGCGGCGCGGTCGCGCTCCGAATATACGATGATCGAGCGCCTTTCGAACGAACTGCTCGACGCTGCGAACAATCGGGGCTCTGCCGTCAAGAAGCGTGAAGATACGCATCGAATGGCGGACGCCAATCGTGCCTTCTCACATTACCGCTGGTAGCCTCGAACATAGAGTCGAAAGCCATGCCCCGCACCACGACCCTCGATCGCTACCGCAACATCGGCATCATGGCCCACATCGACGCCGGTAAGACCACGACGACGGAGCGCATCCTCTATTACACCGGGCGGTCTTACAAAATCGGCGAGGTCCATGACGGCACTGCGACCATGGACTGGATGGAGCAGGAGCAGGAGCGGGGTATCACGATCACGTCTGCCGCGACGACGTGCTTCTGGCGAGATCACCGGATCAATATCATCGACACCCCCGGCCACGTGGACTTCACGATCGAGGTCGAGCGATCCTTGCGCGTACTCGACGGTGCGTGCGCCGTATTCGACAGCGTGGGCGGCGTCGAGCCCCAGTCCGAGACGGTTTGGCGCCAAGCCGACAAGTACGGCGTGCCTCGGATTTGCTTCGTCAACAAGATGGATCGTATCGGCGCCGATTATTACCGCTGCATCGAGCAGATCAAGGAGCGCCTTGGCGCCAAGCCGATCGTGCTTCAGCTTCCAATTGGCGAGGAAAGCAATTTCGTCGGTGTCGTCGATCTTCTGCGCATGCGCGCGATTGTCTGGAAAGATGAAACGCTCGGCGCCGAATTCGAGTTCAAGGAGATTCCGGCAGAGCTCAAGGACAAAGCCCAGCAATATCACGATCAACTTGTGGAGATCGCGGTCGAGCAAGACGACTCGGCGATGGAGGCCTATCTCGAGGGAAAGGCGCCCGACGTGGATACCCTCGTCCGCTGCATCCGCAAGGGCACGACCTCGAATGTGATCGTGCCGGTGGTGTGCGGCTCGGCGTTCAAGAACAAGGGTGTGCAGCCGCTTCTCGATGCGGTGGTGGAATTCTTGCCCTCCCCGCTCGATATCCCTGCGGTCAAAGGCGAGAGTGTCGACAAGCACGTGCCGATGACCCGCTCAGCCTCCGACGACGAGCCCTTCTCCGGTCTCGCCTTTAAGATCATGACCGATCCGTTCGTGGGGTCGCTGACTTTCGTCCGCGTGTATTCGGGCCGGCTTCAAAGCGGCACCGGCGTGCTCAACTCGACCAAGGACAGGCGTGAGCGCATCGGTCGCATGCTCCAGATGCATGCGAACCACCGCGAAGACATTAAAGAGGCTTTTGCAGGCGATATCGTGGCACTCGCCGGCCTCAAGGATACGACCACCGGCGACACGCTCTGCGATTCGAACAAGCCGATTATCCTTGAGCGCATGGAATTTCCCGAGCCCGTCATCGAAGTGGCGGTCGAGCCGAAATCGAAGGCCGACCAGGAGAAGATGGGTGTCGCACTTTCTCGCCTTGCGGACGAGGATCCATCGTTCCGCGTATCAAGCGATCCGGAAAGTGGGCAGACCGTGATCAAGGGGATGGGTGAACTCCATCTCGAGATCATCGTCGATCGCATGCGCCGAGAATTCAAGGTCGAGGCCTCGGTGGGTGCACCTCAGGTGGCCTATCGTGAAACCATCACGAAGACCGTCGAACACGACTACACCCACAAGAAGCAGACCGGCGGCACGGGCCAGTTCGCCCGCGTCAAGATCCGGTTCGAACCGCTCCAGCCCGGCTCCGGCTTTGTCTTCGAAAACAAAGTCGTAGGCGGTGCGGTGCCGAGGGAGTACGTGCCTGGTGTGGAAAAGGGCCTCAAATCGGCTCGGGAATCGGGCATCCTGGCCGGCTTTCCGATGATCGATTTCAAGGCGACGCTGATCGACGGCGCCTTTCACGACGTCGACTCGTCCGCCCTGGCCTTCGAAATCGCGGCGCGCGCGTGCTACCGCGAGGGCATCGAGAAGGCGCGGCCCGTCCTCCTTGAGCCGATCATGCGGGTCGAAGTGGTAACGCCCGAGAATTTCATGGGTGACGTCATCGGCGACCTCAACAGCCGGCGCGGCCACATTCAAGGCATGGATTCGCGCGGCAATGCCTCGGTCATCAATGCGATGGTGCCGCTCGCAAACATGTTCGGCTATGTGAACAACTTGCGCTCGATGACCCAGGGGCGAGCCACCTACACGATGCATTTCGATCATTATGCCCAGGTGCCCCAGGCGGTCGCCGACGAAGTTCGAGCGAAGATGGCGTAACGGTACCGTAGGAAGACCTCAAAAGTTCGCGAGACGGAGAAAGCGAAATGTCGAAGAGCAAATTCGAGCGGACGAAGCCGCATTGCAACGTTGGGACGATTGGGCACGTTGATCATGGGAAGACGACGCTGACGGCGGCGATTACGAAGGTTCTTGCGAAGAGCGGTGGTGCTGAGTTCATGGCGT
>DASPOR010000050.1 GCA_035625915.1 Alphaproteobacteria bacterium
ATTCCTCACATGGTGGCCATGCGAATAGGCTCGTTCCTTGAAGCGAAGGCCTAACCGCGCTTGACGGATTGTTCCTCTCGCGCGCAACTTTTTTCATCGCGGATTAAATGCACCCCGATCGCCGAACAGCTTCGATGGATCGCTGCGAACGTTTGATCGCTTCACGTCGCAGCGTCAGGCGCTCCCCGCTTTGCGCGCCTCCAACGCCATGGCGATGAGTGAAGAGCCGCCGAACAACAAATCGATCCCGACGAGAAGACCTAGCGCCCACGCAAGCGTGCCGGGCCAGCCGGAGATGATGATGGCCGCGAGAACCAGATCGATCACACCGTTCACCATCATCCACTCCCATTTTCCTGACAGTTCGCGGCGATGGGCAAGGGCAAGAACGATAATCAGAATGCCATCGACGATGAAAAAAGCGATGAGCACGTAAGTCAAAGTGACCAAGCCTTGGAAGGGATTCCACAGCAATACGCCGCCGGCGATCACCGCGAGTATTGCCGATAGCAACGCCCAGCCGTATCCCGGCGCGCGTCGCGCTCTGACCGTGGCGACGAAACCCACGACACCCGCGATGAGGAACATCCATCCGAGGAAGACGGTTGCGACGAGGCCCGCGATAGGTGGGACGATAATTGCGCACACCCCGAGCACGCTTAGAATGATTCCCTCGATCAGGAACAGCCGCCAATGCTCGTGCATTGCTTTCGCCAGACCGGCCAGTCCGACGGGATTGTGCGATGGCATGCTCATGCGCGCACCCCCACTATGATTTTAGCTAACACTATCACACTGGGTGGCCGCGGCGAAGACCTCCCGTCTCGATGCTGCCGGCGAATCGTGCCACGTGCGCTGCCTGAGCGCCTAAGCTTGATCCCCTCGGGCGCGCGAATACGAAACCGCGATGATTTTGCGCGAGGCTGCATTCCCCCGATTGCGGGATTTTCTTTTTGTCTATGGTCAAGCGGCGAACCACCGTAGACTACTGCGGATCAGAACGTGGGCGCAGCTAGTGTGGCGAAAGGCGGACCGCCCCGCGATCGCATCGGTTGTTTGAAGGCTTATGGCGGACACTGATTTTCCCACCACGAACGTCGGGAGGATCAAATGGCCCTCGCAGCATTGTCCGGTTGGACCAAGCAACAGAAGCTGGTTGTCGTCGCGGCATTTCTTGGCTGGAGCCTCGATGCCTTCGACTTCTTCCTCATGGTGTTCGTCCTCAAGGACATCGCCCAGGATTTCGGCACCGACGTGGAGGCCGTATCCTATGCGCTGTTCCTGACTCTCGCGTCGCGCCCGGTCGGCGCATTCATCTTCGGGCGCGCGGCTGACCGGTGGGGGCGCCGCCCCGTGCTGATGGTCAACATCCTTCTGTATTCAATGCTTGGATTCGCGTCGGGCTTCTCGTCGAGCCTGACCATGCTGCTCGTGCTCCGTACCTTGTTCGGCGTGGCAATGGGTGGGGAGTGGGGTGTGGGATCGTCGTTGGCGATGGAGAGCATTCCGGTCGGGGCGCGCGGCGTCGTTTCGGGCCTGCTCCAGGCCGGCTATCCGAGTGGCTATTTGATTGCGTCTCTAGCCTTCTGGTTCCTCTTTCCCATCATCGGCTGGCGCGGCATGCTCATGCTGGGGGCGCTCCCAGCGCTCCTTGTGGTGTATATCCGCTCCTTCGTTCCGGAGTCGCCCGTGTGGACCGCGCATGCGGATACCCCGCACGAGCCTACGCTGACGACAGTCGCCAAGCATTGGAAGCTGGCGCTGTACTTGGTCGTGCTGATGACCGCGTTCAATTTCTTTAGCCACGGCTCACAGGACCTTTATCCAACTTTCCTGCGCGTCCAGCTAAAGTTCGACTCGGCGACCGTCGGGACGATTGCTGTCGTCTACAATATCGGCGCTATTTGCGGCGGCATCTTCTTCGGCAATCTCAGCGAGCGGATCGGACGGCGACGCGCCATTGTTATCGCTTCACTTCTGGCGCTGCCAGTCCTACCGCTGTGGGCGCTGTCGACAGACCCGGTGTTACTGGGGCTGGGCGCCTTCCTGATGCAGATTTGTGTCCAGGGGGCATGGGGTGTGATCCCGGCGCATCTCAACGAACTTTCCCCACCCAGGGCGCGCGGAACATTTCCGGGTTTCGTCTATCAGCTTGGCAATCTTATCGCTTCGTACAATGCAACGCTCCAGTCCGGGATCGCCGAGCGTCACGGTAACGACTATAGCATGCCCTTGTTGCTGGTCGTCGGCGTCGTCGCCGTGGTCATCGCGGTCATAACCGGATTTGGGCTTGAAGCGCGAGGCGTCAGCTTCCACAAGCAAGCCAGCCCGGCACGCGCAACCTAGCGACCACGATCCGCGCGTCGCAATGGGACCGCCCTCGCCAAATCGTCTCCTGTTTGCTATTCCTGCGCCTCGTAATTGTTATAGGCGTCTACAAGACCGTTATACGAGACGACGAGGGATTGAAAGTTCGTCTCCAGATTGGCCGGCGAATTTTTCTCATCCAGCTTTACGCGCAGGTCGTTGGCCTGTTTCAGGTAGTAGCCGGCTGTGGCGCTGATCCAGATCCAGCCTGGCAATTTTGCGCCTGACTTTACCTTCGCTTCGTCGGCATGGGCCGACGCATATGCGCTCGCATCCTCGAATGCAGCCTGTAGCGGTGCGACGGCGCTGCCAACCTTGTCCCGCGAGATCGTGCCGCTCTCCGCCATTGCCTCGATCGCGTCCAGCGTTTTGCGCGCCTCGATCATGTAATGGAGCGTATGCCACGCGAAGCCCTTGCCTTCATGGGCCTCGATTGTGGCGAGCGCACGGTCGTGAATGCCATTCGCCTCCCGCTCCCCCGCCTTATGAATGTCGGCGGAAAGGCCCTCGAGTTTTGCGATCAGAGGTGCGAGCTGATCGTCGAGCGCCTTGCCCTTCGCCCAGCTGTCGTTTCTATAGCCCTGCTGTCGGTAATAGGCATCGGCCTGAATCGAGAGGGGGGCAAACGCACGAATCGTTGCTGCATATTCGGCCGTCATCCGGTCAATATCGTCGATTTTGGGCGATTGCTTAGCGATCATTTCGAAATCGCTTGCGCATTCGAGCGACATCTTGTGGCCACGGTCGATATTTTCGAACCCCATTTTGAATGAGGCACTGCTTTCGCTCGGGTTCTTTTTTATATCGTTGAGCAGCCGCCCGTATTCTTGAAAAGCTTCCTGTAGATTCTTGTCCGACCCGTTTATGCAATCGATGATGGGGGTCAATTTTCTTTCGAGGGCCTCATCGTCCGCGTCGTTGGCGCGCGCCGATCCCCGCAGGAATCCACAGCCAACCCCGAGCCAAACAATGGTCGCGACAAGCGCGAAGGTGAGGGGGCGAAAGGATTTCAGCATCGCAGAGCCCGTCCCACTCCATTCGAAGAACCAGATTCAAAGCAGGGCGCGCGAATTCAATTCGCGAGTGAGGCGGCGGGCAACTCAAGATATTGAAATTTCACAACAATTTTCTGCGATCATTTATCAATTCATCGTGTTAATACCGCCGTCGATGAATTCAGCGATCGAACGAGAGCGAGCCGACCCGGCGGTGAAATGCGGACGAGCCGAAAGGAAGAGGCGGCGCATGCCATTCGGGCTGAAGTTGCCGGCGGCCGCTTTTAGGAACTTAAAAGCCACGCAAGCTGAATCTCTATTCGGCGAAGCTGCCCTACTTATCGAAGGTTGTCAGCGTTTCCCCGGTGTCGGCCACAAATACGGCAAGAAGGCTTGCTGGCTCCGTCTCACTTGCATTCTCGCTGACAAGATGCTCGCTTCCCGGCGGTTCGAAGAACGCTTCGCCGGCGACATATACCCTGCTCGGCCCGGTCGCGGAGTTCTCGGACCGAATTGCACCCCTCAGGACATAGGCGAAAACGCTTCCGGCATGGTGATGCTTTTCCGATTTTCCGCCCGGCGCGTAACTCACGACCACAGCGGTGAGGGTCTTGCCCGGCACATTCGGGAGCATTTGCGTGAAGACCGGCTTGACCATGGCGCCGGCGTCCTCGCCCGTCGCGTTCAGCCCGAGCACAACACTGAGCACACAGGCCGAAAGCATGATCGAGCCTGGAACGATCCAGTAGCGTGTTGTGAATAAAGTGCGCATTGCGCGGGCTCCCTCTCAAGGATGTGGCTCAAGATCGGCCCTTCAACGAGTCAATGACTTCGCAGATCGCCGAAATGTGCGGGTCATGAGTTGACTGCTTCAAACATATGATATTCGATCGTCAGTCAGCAGGCGAGCCGGGGCGGGATCATGGCCACCGAAACCTTGTTTCATCGTTTCCTGCGAGGACGCGAGATCGATTTTCCCTACAGTCATGCCGTCGAGGGCGGCGGCTTCGTATTCGTCGCCGGTCAAGTCGCAAACGATCCGCCGAACGAGCACCGGGCCTTGCCGGACGACATCGAAGGACAAACCCGGCTGGTCATGGAAAATCTCGCCTACGTTCTCACGCCGCTCGCCCTCGATTTCTCGCACCTTGTCGCGACGCGGGTATTCCTCACGAACTTTGCGCAGGATTTCGAGCGAATGAACGCGGTCTACCGAACCTATTTTCTAAAGGATTGCCTGCCTGCAAGAACATGCATCGGGGTCACTGCTTTGGCGAGCGGGGCCCGCGTCGAAATCGACGCCATCGCGCGCCGCCCTTAGGGTCGAGATCGCGATCATCGCGATTGAGGCTGCCGATTTGCGGGTAAAACTACCGAAATTGAGCTTCGTTGCGTCAACTGCGCGAGGCCAGTGCTTCTGTTCCGAAGTTGTCTACGGGTTCGCACGCCACGGAGACACGATCGCGACCGTCGCGTTTTGCCGCGTATAGGGCCTCATCGGCACGCCCCACGAAATTCGCCAGCCGCTCGCCAAGACGATACTGGGCAACGCCGATCGAAAGTGTCAGGATTCCGAAATCCTCACCCGTGATCTTTCGGACGATATGCTTCGTCGCGACGTTGGCGCGAATCTGGCCGGCGAGCGTCGCCGCGTCCTCGAGGTACGTGTTCGGCAGGATGACCGTGAATTCCTCCCCGCCATAGCGGGCCGGAAGATCCTGTCCCTTGACTGACCGTACGAGTGTCCGTGCCACGACTTTGAGGACTTCGTCGCCGACCTGATGGCCGAAGCGGTCGTTGAAAGTCTTGAAATGATCGATATCGAGCATGAGTAGCGAAAGCGGCTCACCGGTGCTGAACGAATGACTCGCGGCCTCGCGCAACGTGTCGTCGAAGCATTTTCGGTTGGCGATCTTGGTGAGGGGGTCGTTCAGCGCCTCCTTGCGGACGTTCACGAGATCCTCGCGCAGAGCCGTCATCTCGTCCGATGCGCGGCTCAGCCGAGATTCCAGATCCTTGTTTCGCTCGACCATTCGCCCCGTTTCCGCCACCAGTTCGCCGACGAGGATGCGCAGATGTTCGGGCTGGTCGTTCCGTTCGAGGGAGTCATTGAAGTTTCCGAGAGTACTTCCGTACTGCTCGATATCTTGGCCCGCTTCGCCGAGGAGGGCCTTGATCCGTTCGGCGAGTTCCCCGAAGCATAGGGCGGCGTTGTGAACCGCGCGTTCCTGCCGGTCGACGCCGAAATAGCGCTCATGGAACTGTTCGAGAATTGCCGCCGTAAAGCCTTGCCCGTCCTTCTCCACGCGATCGATGGCCTGGGCAAGATCGGGGTGTGTCCCCTCGAAATAGCCGAAGAAAAGCCGATAATTCCGTGGAAGCGGGGGAACGGCGAGTTTGGCCATCCAGGCCAATGCTGCCTCGGCAAATTCGCGTGTGCGCGCTTGATCCTCGTCAAGTTGCATCCTTGCACTCCTGGACACGAGCCGGGAGCCTTGCCGGCAAATGCGCTGGCCTGTGCGGTCGCTTGTCCAATACAAGAGCTTGGTTAACGATGGACTAAATCGTGGTTGGGCCGGGTCAACTCCTTGGCTCGACCCGGGTGGTGGCATCCTGCCAAGCTGAGACGAATGAGGTCAAAGGTGTGCGATTTGGCTTCTATTTCGCTGCCCCACCTTTGGTGACGCGGCCATCGCCGAGGAGCCGCCGAAAGGTCACGGCGCGGGCAATGCCCTTCAGTTGCGCGATCTCGGTGGTCACGGGCCGATCGCCAAGGAGGGCTGAGACCGCCGGGTCTGCCGAAAGGCGTTCAGAGAGCACGACGTCCCCACCCTGACTCTGGCCTTGGAGGCGCGCGGCGATATTCACGGTCGAACCGAAATAGTCCAAGCGCTCGTTCATCGTTACCGCGATGCAGGCACCGCCATGCAGGCCGATCTTGATCGTTATCGCCTCGCCGCCGTGGTTCGCGTTGAAGCGGGTTACTTGGCCTTGGATATCGAGTGCGGTGCGAACGGCGTCGGCCGGTTCACTGAACGCCGCCATGACGGCGTCGCCGATTGTCTTGACGATTGCGCCATTGTTCCGACGCACGGCATCGGCGAGAAAGTCGAAATGATCGCGCACCAGCCGATAGGCTTGCCCATCTCCGACACGTTCGTAGAGCGATGTCGAACTCGCTAGGTCGGTGAACATGAGCGTCACGTTATCGATTTCGACGTGCTCGGCCGGCCGCAGCGCCTGTTCTGGTAAAAGATCGCGAAAGGCCTGCATTGTTGTTGCACGATGCGCCGTCAGCGCTTCCGCGACCCATGCGCGACTCTCGATCACAAAGGCGATCTCGCGCCCGCTTCGATTGACAAGGTGAAGCGTCTCGGGAGGCGCTGGACCGCCGAGCGATATTCGATCGTCTTCGACGATGAAGGTGGGGAATCCGTCGCCGGGGAAATCGACGTCGACTTCGCCGCCGGGCGCAAGCGTGCGCAGTCGGTAGGGCCCCGGGGCAAGTGTGGCCGCAAGCCCACGCTCTTCGCCAGGCTCCAAGATCTGCTGCACCACGACGTGGGGAGTCGTGTGCGGGCCGCTCAAGCAAAACTCGCCCGACGAAAGATCGCGGACGGTCGGCGACGGTCGAAAGCTCAACTCGACGTTCTTGGAGAAATTCGCATCGAAGACGATATTGCAGGACGGGCAGTGCGCCTGGTTCGGCAATTGATCGAGGGTCGAGGTGGAACTCTTCGCTCCCCGACAGCGCGGGCAGAGCAAATCCCAGCTGAGCTTCAGTAGCCCGGCGCGCGTCGCCTCGAAGCACAATTCGACGACGAACCGCGGCTCGACGCCCCAATCGCGACCCAGCTTCAACGGCCGCATGTGAGCGAGGTCGACTTCCTGTGCATGCAGAAGGAAATCGCCAAGTCGTGCCGCGAGGCCGTGTCCGTAGATTGTCTTCTCGATCTCGGTGACCGTGGCGGCAACACGCTCCGCCGCACCCTGTGGAAGCCGGGGAGGCGCATATTCGAAAAGCGGGGCTTGATCGCCCGCGAGATGAGCGGTCGCCGACTTGATCAGCGCTTTGATCATGCGCCCGCCTTTTTCGAGAAATCCGAGCCTAAGAAGGAGCCAACCGACAATGCCGCCGGGTCGTGCCAGCAAGCTGTACGTGGCGACGGTGCCCCCACCGTCGCGGCGCAATTCGAAGATCGGCCCGAACGTCTTCAGGGGGCCATTGCGGAAAATTCGGGTTTGGCTGAAGTTCCGGTTCTGCACCCACTCATAGGGCCGATCGTCCCATTCGAATAGAACGCCCCCGACTTTCGCACTAGCCAGCCGCAAAATGTTGCCGTTTGCCTGCGGGATCTCCCGCACCTGATAGCTTGGAAGGCCAGCAGCTTCGTTGAAACGGGCCGTGTCGGAAAATATCGGCCAAATCTTCTCCGGTGGCTGATCGAATCGCCACTCCCATGTCAACCGCTTGACACCCAGCATCCAGTGTTGCCTTCGGACGACGTGGTTTTCACCTCGGCATTCTAACGCACCAATGGGGCGCGGGACACGGGGGTGGCGAGCGGTCTGGACCAAAAAATGTCGGGCGCACATTCGGCCGCGAGCGCAGGATTCCTCGAGAAAATCCGTATAGCCATGTGACGCATTTCACAGCGACACGATCCATGCCGGTGCTATCCATCCCGCCATGATCGAAACGGGAATTGAACACATGTCGCATCCAAAGCGGCGGGAGGTCGAGATGACGATGTTCGAGGGCGAGCCGAATCTGAGCGAGATGCTTTCCGACCCGATCGTGCTCGCCGTGATGAAAAGCGATGGCGTCGATCGTGCCTGCGTTGGAAAACTTCTGAAGAAAGCCGCTCAAGCTGCCAATGCGTCGCCGCATCGGGACAAGCCCTTGAAGTCCGCGCGCCGACCGCGCAAAGGCGCTTGATTCTAGAAATCGGCTGGGCGCCGCACCTGATTCACGCTACTTCACGGATCGATCAGTACGCCAGGATTTAGCGTGCTCTGTGGGTCGAGTGCGCGCTTGGCGCTCTTGAGCGCCAAGGCAAAAAGATCGGGGCGTTGCATGTCGTACCAGGGCCGATGGTCGCGCCCGACGGCGTGGTGGTGCGTAATCGTCCCACCTGCGGCGATCAGGGCATCCGACGCGGCTGCCTTGATCTCCCGCCACTGCTCGATAAGCCGGCCGTGGCGGCCAAGGGCATGAAAGCTGAAATACGGTGCCGGGCCGTCCGGATAGACATGTGTGAAGCGGCACGTGACCTGGCCGGGCCGACCCGTCGCGTGTTCAATCGCCCTTTCGGTTGCGGCCTTCACGCGATCGTGGAACGACTCGAAGCGCTCCCACGTAATCGCCGTTTCGAATGTGTCGCCGATGATCGCGCGAGGGACCAATCGCTCGCGTGCGTAAGGCATGCGGATGAAGGCGTTGCGCCATTTGCCAGCAGAGCCCGTGCGATGCGCATCGGTTTGTTCCGATGCTTCGGGGGTCCCGCCATGGTCGGCGCAGCACTCGAGGGCGCGTCTCAGCCACGCGTCTACGGCATGATCGCCCGACTCGAATGCCAGCACCATGATTGCGACGCCGCCGTCTGCGGCACCCGTATTGTGTGCTTCCTGCGGGTCGAGAATTCGGCAGTTGGCGGGATAGAGGGCGGCTTGAGATATTGCCCTAAGGGCGCGTGCCGCCGAGAAGAAATCCTTGAAGCGCACCGCACCACCGGCCCGGAAGCGCGGACGGTCCTGAAGCCGCACCCACGCCTCAGTTATCACTCCGAGAATTCCCTCGGACCCGATCAGGAGGCGATCCGGACTTGGTCCAGCACCTGAACCGGGCAATCGGCGCGATTCTAGAATGCCGCTTGGTGTTACGGCCCGCAGGCTCTCGACGAGGTCGTCGATGTGTGTATAAAACGATGCGAAATGCCCGCCGGAGCGGGTCGCGATCCATCCTCCCAGCGTGGAAAATTCAAAGCTTTGGGGAAAGTGACGCAGCGTCAAACCGTGGGGCTTGAGCTGCGCCTCGATTGCGGGTCCGAAGGCCCCACCTTCTATGCACGCCGCGCGAGATTGGCGATCGACCTCGATCACCTTGCTCAATTCGCGAAGGTCGATCGTCACCGCAGCTTTGTAGCGCCCAGTTGGATCCCGCGGCTCGACGCCCCCGACCACGCTCGATCCGCCGCCGAAGGGTGTGACGATTGCCCCGGCGTCGCCGGCCCAATCGATCAGTGCGGCGACCTCCGCTTCCGTTCGCGGATAGGCGACCACGTCGGGCGCATTCGCGTAGTCGCCGAGCATTCCCCGCACCGTGTCGGGATAGGATTTGCCGTAGGTATGAGCGGCCCGGTCGTAAGGCGCACTCGAGCAAATCGGCGCCAGGCTCGGCGGCGGGGCGATGCGAGGGGGGCGCAACTCAGCCTGGGCGAAAGGCTTCACGCGCACCTCATCGAAATTCGTTACGTTGAAGCGCGTCTTATATCTTTCGAGGATGAAGGCCTCTTCCTCGGCCGTGAGTCCTTCACCCTCACGCCCCCAACCGAAGACCTTGAGCCGAGCCTGTCCCACGATGCCCCCCGCGTGCTGGCGCTCAGAGCCCAGCAATAACGCGGATCTCCACCTTGTATTGAGGTGCTGCAAGCCTGCTTTCGACACAGGCGCGTGCTGGCGTATGACCTTGCGGAACCCATGCATCCCACACGCCATTCATTGCGTTGAACGTCGAAATGTCGGATAGCCAGATTGTCGCCATCAGGATGGCGGTTTTGTCCGTGCCAGCTTCCGCGAGGGCCTTGTCGATTTTGGCAAGGATCTGGCGCGTCTGTCCGGCCACGTCGGCGGAGGGGTCGTCGGCCACCATGCCAGCAAGATAAACCGTGTTGTTGTGGACGACGATCTGGCTCATGCGCGGGCCGATCTGTGAGCGCTTAATCATGGCTTTCTCCTTGGCTTGATCCCGTTGATTTGATCCGATCGAGACGCGAGGGTCCTCGCGAGAACGCATAATAGCGGTGAGAGGTGTCGCAATCCACTGATGGCGAGAGCCGCTTATGCGAGCGAGGCACTATCGGCGACTGGCGCCCACTCACGCCAAAACCGTAGGATGCCTCGGTGGCGCGATTGGGCCCGGGTATTGGCTTGCCCAGAAAAAGGAGGGATATGCTCATGAAGCTCTTCGAACTTTCCGGCCGCGTTGCGGTCGTGACCGGCGGAAACGGCGGCATCGGCCTTGGTATGGCGAAGGGACTTGCAGCAGCCGGCGCGGCAATCATGGTGGCCGGTCGCAACGCGTCAAAAAACGAAGCCGCCGTGAAGACGCTTGGCAACAAGGCGGCTTCGGTCGAGGTCGACGTCACGAATGAGGCATCGTGCAGATCGATGGTCGCGGCGACCCTGGCGCGCTTCGGTCGGCTCGACATTCTTATCAACAATGCTGGCATGAACATCCGCAAGCAGCCTGAAGAATACACGCTCGGCGACTGGCGCACGGTGATCGAGACGAACCTCACGAGCGCCTTCATATGCTCGCAAGCCGCCTATCCCGAAATGGTGAAAGCAGGTGGCGGCAAGATCATCAATATCGGCTCGATGACGTCGATCTTCGGCGCATCCTTTGCCGCGCCATATACGGCGAGCAAGGGCGGAATCGTGCAGCTCACAAAGGCGCTCGCCACCGCATGGGCAAAGGACCGCATTCAAGTGAATGCGGTTCTGCCCGGCTGGATCGACACCGATCTCACGCGCCGCGCGCGAAAGGAAGTCGAGGGCCTTCACGAGCGAGTCCTTGCTCGCACGCCGGCGGGCCGGTGGGGGGTCCCCGAGGACCATGCAGGGATCGCGGTTTTCCTCGCGAGTTCGGCGTCCGACTTCGTCACCGGAACGGCGATCGCGGTCGACGGCGGCTATTCGGCGCAAGGGTAGCGGCGGTCGGCCGAGCGGTCTCGAACGATCGATCGGTCTTAATACTTCCATTACGCCCGATTAGTCGATTTTTAAGACTTCCTGCTGTTCAATACAGTGAAACCTATAGGAGGAGCAAAGTATAGTTGCCGAAAAATTAAGTAAAATACCACGAAAAAATTAACGACGGCGACCCCTCCGCGACGACGAAAGGCAAACCGCCACAAACGACGGGATGCCGAAATTCGGTTTGAGGCCATAAAGGCGGACCGCTGCGGTCGGCCAGCGAATGGAGTTATCGATGCAAGCAGGCGAATTTGGCTCGTTCGATGGGGGTGGTGCGCCGGAAGAGCGGGACCCGGCGGCACCGGGTTCCGACCGTGCCACGCCGGCGGCTGCCTCGCGCGGCGGCACGCAAGTGATCGTCTTCGCGTCACAGAAGGGGGGAACCGGAAAGACCACGCTCTGCGGGCATATCGCCGTCCAGGCGGCTCGCGCCAATTTGGGACCCGTGGCGCTGATCGACACGGATCCGCAAGGCAGCCTGGCCGCGTGGTGGAACGCGCGCAAGGCGGAATCGCCGCTCTTCGTGCGCACGAGCGTCGCCAACCTGACGCGCGACATCGAGGCACTCGAGCGCGACGGCATGCGATTTATCTTTATCGATACGCCGCCACGGATCACAAACGAGGTTCGGCAAGTCGTGCGACACGCGGATCTCGTGGTCGTTCCGACGCGGCCAAGCCCGCACGACCTTCGCGCACTCGGCCCCACGCTCGACATGATCGAGGACTATAGTCTGCCGCTGGTCTTCGTCGTCAACGGCGCGTCGCTGCGCGCCCGCATCACCGGTGAGACCTGCGTCGCCCTTTCCCAGCACGGCACGGTTTCTCCCGTGGTCGTGCACCAGCGCACGGATTTCGCAATCAGCATGATCGACGGCCGAACGGTGATGGAGGTCAGGCCCGACACGCCGGCGGCCGCCGAAATTGACGGTGTGTGGAGCTACCTTGAGGGCAGGCTCGGGCGCATCCATCGCCGGGGACAACGCCTCGCCAAGGTGTCCGCACCAAGGCATGTGTTCGCTGCCGGGACTGGCGACCAGCCCGGCTTCGGACGCCGGACGGTCGAAGGCGATCGCGCCGTTGCGAGGGCGTGAGAAATGACAGAGGCAACGCCCGACATTCTGCAATCGGCACTGCTTGCGCATAAAGGCGAGGCCATGCCGGCCGGTGCGCGCTTGACGCCCATGACTCCTCGGCCGGCGATCAGCCCGCTTTCCGCGAGCGAAGATGCCGTCGAAGCCGATGGTTACGATCTGAATAGTCTCATTCGGCGACGCGATCCCGTCGGCGCGGGTGGCCCTCGGCCGGATATTCTTCCGCTCGCACTCCTTGCCAAGGGCGCTCAGGTTGAAGTCGCGAATGGAACCGAAGGCCACGGGAGCACGCCGCACGCGGGTAACGGACAGGCTAATGGCAGCACCGTCAGGACATCGAAGCGGCGCCAACTCACCCTTCGCCTTTGGCCGGACGAGTTCGACCGTCTGCGCGCCGTCGCAACGGTCGCCCACACGTCGTATCAGGAAGTTCTCGCAAGTGCCGCCGTCATCTTTCTGGATCACGTCTTGCCGCGCGGCGTGCCGGCGGACGAGGAGATCATCGCCGATGGTTGGCATCGGCTCAAGAACGGTGAGTTGTGAGTGTGCAGACCGATGACAGATTGATCGCCGCGATCCTCGCGGCAGCGATTCTCCAGAAGGAATCGACGGAGGAGATCATCGGTTCCAAGGCGGTTCATATCGTCCAACTCTATTTCGAGTGTCTCGAGGCGATCCACGCCGAGCGGCTCAAACGCTATACCCAAGCTTACGCGTCCTGATATCATCCTCCCTGGTGTGGTGGATTTGCGGCCCCAGATCGGCCGCGGCCGCCTTCAGGGAGGGAATCATGACACGGCACCTGGTTTGCCTGACATTCGATTTCGACGCCGTGTCGGGTTGGATCGCGCGTGGGATGACCTCGCCCACACCGATGTCGCGCGGCGAATTCGGTTCGGTCGCCGCACCCCGCATTCTCTCACTCCTTGCCAAATACACGATCCGTTCGACTTGGTTTATACCTGGCCACACGATCGAGAGTTTTCCCAATGAGGCGGAGGCGGTCGTCGCGGCCGGTCACGAAATTGCCCACCACGGCTGGACCCATCGTCCGCCGGCGAGCGTCAACCGCGAGGAGGAGGAGCGCGAGATCGTTCGCGGCAATGATGCGATCATGCGCCTGAGCGGACGGCGCGCCCGCGGCTACCGCTCGCCCTCGTGGGACCTTTCCGCCCACACCATCGAGATCTTGGAGCGGAACGGCTTCCTCTATGACAGCAGCATGATGGGCAACGACTACACGCCCTATATTGCGCGCAAAGGCGACGTCGTCGAACTCGAAAAGCCGTTCAAACGCGGTGCTGAAAGCAAGATCGTCGAGCTTCCCATAAGCTGGACTCTTGACGACTATCCCCACTTCGAATTTCTGCGCACCCCGAACTTCGTCCTTCCCGGTCTCATGTCGGCGAACAACGTACTGCACAACTGGTCCGACGATTTTCTTTACATGACCCGTATCATGGAATGGGGCGTCATTACCTACACCTGCCATCCGTTCGTCATCGGGCGCGGTCACCGAATGCTGATGCTCGAGCGGCTGATCCTTGGATTGATCGAGCGAGGTGCCGTGTTCGCGACCATGGAGGACGCGCTTGCAGAATGGCTGGCCCTTCCCAAGCGTGAAGCGGGGCGGTGATCGATACGCGACGACCGGGACCGATCGGGCCGCACCGGCTTGCCGCCTCATGCAGAAGCGAAAATCTCGGGTGCGCGCGCAAGATCGGGACCGCCCCTCTTTGCCTCGCAGCTATTTGCCTTGGCGCAAACATTCGATGAGAACGACGGATCTTTGATTGCGCTCGCCTACATCTGCGGCCTTGAAATCGCGCTCGGAACTTGCCGTCGAGTAGACGACATGGTTTGCGTCGAGGAAATCGCGCGCCACGTTTGCTTTGAGCGCAAAGTTCACGTTTTGCGCGATGTCGCCGGTGCGGTTGGCGAGTGCGAGCGCGTTAAGCTTGGCTGTCACAACACCGACAAGATTGCCCGACAAATCGAAGATTGGTCCACCGCTGTTGCCGGGCTGGACGGGCGCCGAGATTTGCAGGAAGCGGGGGTCGTTGCCGATTCCGGCAAGCGAGCTCACGTCACCGGTCGTGACATTTACTTGGCTTGCCAACATGCCGGGCAGCGGATAGCCGAGGGCGACCACCTCATCGCCCGCCCGAATATTGGCACCCTCTCGGAAGGTGACGATCGAAGCGTTGCCGAGTGACGCGTGCAAGAGTGCCAGATCGGCCCTCTCGTCGCGCACAACGATGGCGGCTGGCCGGGATTGGCCGTCACCCGCTCGAATCTGGACGCCATCGCAGCTCGCAATGACGTGGTTATTGGTAAGCACATCGCCCGATGTGTTGACAATGAACCCCGTACCGGTCGACTGGTGGGCGAAGTCGTCGAGCGTCCGCGGCTTGCCAGGTGAAGAGGATGGGTCGGAGGATTGGGTCGTCTTGGCCGTTTGCCCCGAGACTTGCGATGCACCGGAACGCCAATCGGCGATCAGCTTCTGCACGTGAGCGAGCTGGACCGCGTTGAGCCGCGCAGCCGCGAATTCGCGCGCCTTCAGCGAGTTATTGCGGTCTGCTCCCTCGGGATAGCTGGCCGCGGCGAGGCTTAGCCAGAAAAAGCCGATTTCATAGTCCTTCGGCATGCCGAGACCCTGCAGGTAGAGCGTGCCGAGCATGAATTGGGAGCGCGCGCGCCCTGCCTCTGCCGCCTTGCGGAACCATTCGATCGCGCGCTGATAGTTCTGCTCCGCACCCGTCCCCGCATAATATGCAAGGCCCAGGAGTTCCTGGGCGTCGGCATTGTTGTGTGCAGCACTGCGTTCGAGCCAACGAACGCCCTCTGCCGCATCCTTGGGCACGTCGTCGCCATTGAAATAGGTCCGGCCCAGAAAGAACTCAGCGGACGCATTTCCTTGCGTCGCGGCTTTTTTGAGCCAGTTGAGGCCTTCGGCTGCGTCTTTGGGCACACCCACGCCGTTGAGCAGCAACTGCGCGTAGGCGGTCTCTGCCGATGGGTCATCCTGCTCGGCGGCCCTGCGGAACCATTTCGCGGCCTCGGCATTGTCCCGTGGAACGCCGCGACCGACCAGATATGCGCTTGCCAATTCGCTTTCGCCAGCGGCATTACCTTGCTCGGCCGAACGTCGCAGATAATCGATTGCCCGTACCGGGTCCGCGAGACCGCCTTGCCCGCGAAGGTACGCAGCGCCCACATACGCTTGCGCCTCCGCGTTTCCCTGATCGGCCAGCGGCAGGAATTCCTTCAACGCGGCTGCGTAGTCATGACGGTTCCATGCATCGACACCCTCCCTGAGCCCGGCCCGCACCGGAGGCGATAAAAGCACCCCGAAAAGCATGGAAAGCATCGAGATACGAAGCAGTCCAATGGCGCTCCCAAACATCGAAACTCCCATCGATACTCCCGGGGAACAGTCCTGTCGCCGCACTGACACGGATGGCGCACAATATCATCCCGTTAAAGTTGAACCAAGGACATGGCGTACAACGCAACACTCGTGTTGCGAGTCCGAAATTCGCCGCATCTGGGTGCGGGACCGTGAGCGAATTTCGGATTTAAAGCCACACCAGTAATATGTCGTATCGAACGTGGCATTCGGATTTGAAGTTCCTAAACGCGGATGCCGCCAAAAGGACAGGAACTTCAAATCCATCGCACTAGCGATCGTCGAGCCGTCGTCGCCGACGCAGAAAATTAGAAAATCTTGTTATTCGAGACTGCCGCGCGAAACGCGTGCAAAACGCGAGGCCCGCGAAATGTTGGCGCGTGCCCGGCGGCGGACTACCAGCGCTTCAAGCGTGAAATGGGCTTGGCGCGGCGGACGAAAATGCGGGTCATCGTTTTTTGTGGGCTGACGGTGCGGATGGCGGCCTTCGTCATGAGGACCCACTCCTTTACAAGAAGATATCGAGGGGCAAGGAAGCGATAAGTCTCCTCGATAAGATCGTGATTCTCGTCGGACACCTCCAGCCTGCACGCATGCCACGCTTCCATCACTTCTGCCCAGGCCATGAGGCGCCGGTGGAGATCGTCGCGCGCCATTCGAATGACCTCAAGTTTTCCATCGAGTTCCGTGAGAGTGCTGATGACATCCGTGGTTTCGCTGTCGACCGCGCTCAGCTTCGCCTTGAACTGACTATGCGCATTGGCGGCCAACCGAATGCATGGCTCAATGGCTTCGCTTACCCTGCGTTCGAGACCATAGAGGCGGCGAAGCACTTCCAATTTCTGCTCGATCAGGTCAAGGGACAGGACCTTCTCACGAAGGGCTTCGATGAATGCAAGGGACTCGCTGAGCGTGACGACGCGGGCGGTGACGTCCGCAATTCCTGCGCTGCCGAGCCCAAGCTGATCCGCCGCCCTCTGGATGGCCGCGGTAATCTTGGGCTTCGATTGTTGATCCGCGCCGAACTGCTTGAACCGATTCGGTTCGGCGGTCACGTGGTCGTTGCCCGACATCCAGTTCACGAGCCCTAAGGTTATCCGACCGTATGCGACCTCGTAGTGCCGTTTCGATGCTTTCCAGGAAGCCTCGCCGCTGGTCACCTCTTTGGGGATGGGGTCGCCCACGCGCAGCCCGTTCACGAAAGAGAGCCCACTCGCAACGAGCTTAAGCATGTGTCCGTCGGGCGAGTCATCGGAGATGCCGAACTCGGCTTTGATCCCTCGGAACGTCAATATTGCTTCATTCTCGCCAAGGTTGACGACGGCGACCGGCTCGCCGCCAAGCTCGGGGTGGTAAAAATAAAGCTCCGGAAACGCCGAAAAGAAACGATGTTCGAATGCGACGAATTCAGAGTGGAGTGTGGGCGCAAGCGGGGCAGCCTCACGGCGGTCGACCGGCGTGGCTGCCGCCACCTCTATTGGCTCGCCGGCAGTCGATTGCATGTCCGCCATCGATATGGTTCCTGCCCGATCCCGTCTTGTGTATCCGTCAAGCTAATCCGACGGGAGTATAAGAAGCGTTAGCGCTCGTATGGACGTGGTGCGCATCGCTTAGGTCAAAACGTTGGAATAAAGGACAATTCGATAGGCTTGCTAACCAAATTTTTACCAATTTTTGAGTAAATACTTGACAAAAGTTTACGTATTCATATCGTTAACGCCAGGGGACTAGAAATACCTGGGCAACAAGGCCCCGGATTGTTCGTGGTTCTGTGCGGATTGCAGGGTTCCTCACGAATTTATCCGGGTGCACTCGCATCTTGGGCGGAGGAGCGGGGGTGTTGTTTCCTCGGTTGATCCTGGATGCCAAGGCATCAGGATTGGGTTCCGGCCCGGCAGAATCACCTGCAGGTACCGGATCGATCCGGGGCAGTGCTTTGGCGGAGACGGGTAATCCCGATCCGCGACTTCGCACAGCCATCGCCTCAGCCGAAATTCCATTTTATATGGCGACCGCCGACGGCAGCATCAGCTTCGCCAATCCCGCCTTTCGCTCACTGCTCAGTCCGGGCATGCAGGCAAATGACGGTCAACCCGTCAACACGCTCGCACCGATCTCCGACATCTTTCGACGCGTCATCGGGGGCGAAGGCGATCTCAAACTATCCCAGAGTTTCGTCGTTCTCGGCGAATTGCGACACTATTTGGGGCATCATCGTCGAATAGTCGATAAAGACGGCAATGCAGCGGTCGTCGGATATTATGTGGATGTGAGCGAGCAGCGCCGTGCTGAGCAACGGGCAGCGCAGTTCGAGGAGCGGTTCGACGACCTGGCGCGCTCGGTTTCCGACTGGGTATGGGAAACGGACGCGCGGATGAATTTCACCTATGCCTCGCTCTCGATCGCGAAAGTGCTCGGCTTGCCACCCCAAGTGCTCAAGGGAAAATATCTGTTCGGCTTCGGATTTTTCGAGGATGTGGGCGAGGAACCGCAGCCGCTCGCTGACCTGATCCAATCGCGCATCCCTTTCCGTCATCGTCGCTTCGTTATCAGGCGTGCGGAAGGGGGTGAGCCCTGTTACGTCCAGCTGAGCGGCGTTCCGATGTTCGACGACCGCACCGGCAGTTTCGCGGGATATCGGGGAACGGGAACCGACGTGACACGCATTGTGCTTGCCGAGCGCGAACGCGCAGCAAGCCGGGAAGCAATCGAGAAGGCGAACAGCGCTCTTACCGAAAAAAGCGAACATTTGTCGCGCGCACTGGCTGAGGCACGGGCGGCGATTGACGCCAAGGCGCAGTTTCTCTCTCGCATGAGTCATGAGTTGCGCACGCCGCTCAATGCGATCATCGGATTCTCCGAGGCGGCGCGGACGCGCCTCTTTGGCGCCCTCGATGAACGCTACGTCGACTATTTCGAGAAGATCATGGGTGCCGGTCGACACCTCCTATCGCTTATCGAAGACGTGCTCGACGCGAGCCGCATCGGTTCGGGAAAACTCGAGATCGATTCGCGTGCGACCAGGCTTGGCGACGTCTTGGCGCGCGCACTTAGCTTGATCGAACCGCGCGCCAAATCGAAGCACATCGTGATCTCGGCGCCACGGCACTCGGACGACTGGCTGATCCAGGCCGATCCCGCGCGGATCCATCAGATTCTCATTAGCGTCTTGGACAATGCGGTAAAATTCACGGACCCCGGCGGTCGGATAACGCTCGAATGTTCGCGCGGGCCGAGCGCAATGATCGACATAGCCGTTACGGATAGCGGCGTCGGCATCCCGGCCGCCCAGATCGAACTTGTGTTCGACCATTTTCACCAGGTCCAAGGCGAAAGCCATCACACGGGCGGTGGCGGTCTCGGCTTGGGTCTCGCGATCTCGCGTCGGTTGGCCCACATGATGCAGGGCGACATCATCGTAGAGAGCGAGATCGGGCAAGGTTCCCGCGTCACAATCCGGATACCTTCGGCAAACATCTCACCTGAGCTTCCGTTGACCGTTCGGACGTGAGGCGACCCACATCGCCGCGGCGGCTTGCCAACGTAATCAGCGGCGGCTAAAAGCAGGTGCCGCATCCACGCGGCTTCCTGCGATGAGGTTCGCGTGTCGGCGATCCAGGCCATTCTTTTTGCGATACTCCAGGGTATTACCGAGCTTTTCCCCGTCAGCAGCCTCGGTCATGCCGTCGTGCTGCCGGCACTGCTCGGCTGGCGGATCGATCAAAGGGCCGAGAGTTTTCTACCCTTTCTTGTCGTCCTGCATGTCGGCACTGCGGCGGCGCTCTTGATCTATTTCTGGCGCGATTGGATCGACATCGCGCGTGCCATCGTCGGGGTCGGCCCGCGCGAGAAGCGCGCAGCGCATCTTCGTCTCTTCGCCCTCATCGTCATTGGCACGATCCCGGCCGTGATCGTCGGCTTTTTGTTCGAGAAGCCGATCCGAAGCCTGTTCGGAACCCCCTCCGTCGCCGCTGCCTTCCTCATCGTCAACGGCGTCCTGCTATTTGCGGCGGAGCGGCTGAAGCGCGGCAGTGGACAATCCCTCGATACGCTCAGTCGGCGGAACGCTTTCGTCATCGGCATTTGGCAAACGTTTGCACTGATTCCCGGGATCTCGCGCTCCGGCACGACGATGGTCGGCGGATTGCTCGCGAAATTGCACCACAAGGAAGCGGCCCGATTTTCATTCCTGCTCGCCACTCCCATTATACTAGGTGCTGCCGTCCTCGAGGTGCCGAAGCTCCTTCGCGCTCAAGCTGCGGGCAACGAGCTTGGGGCGTTGGCACTTCTCTCGGGCGTGACCGCAGGGGTTACGGCTTATTTGAGCATTGCGTTCCTGATGCGCTACTTCGGCAAGCACGACTTTGATGCACTCGATCCGTTCGCTTATTACTGTGCTGCCGCGGGTCTGGTCTCGCTCGGCCTTCTGATGTTCCTTGCCTGACTTTGGTTGCGCCGGCAACACGGCGCAGATTTTACAAACGTTTCCGCGCCCAGATATCGGCGGCCTCTCGTGATGATGAAGCGCCTCGCCTCACTCGAAGGTTTTGGCACGCTCCGATTGGACTTGCGGCCACTTCGGCTTGTCGATGCGTCGGCATTGCGCGACTTGAGCGACCATCCAGCGATCGTATCCGCGATCCCTTTCCTCTCGACACCTTTCTCGTTGTCCGACGCGCGGTCCTTGATCCATCGCAACGAAAGCGGCGAGGATTGCTTTTTCGGCGCTTCGACCCGCGAGCCGCCGGTGCTCGTTTGTGTCGTCGGCGCGCACCTGCGGGGTGCGAAGGAGATTGAAATCGGGTACTGGGTCGGCGCATCGCACCAGGGCAAAGGTCTAGCGACCGAAGCAGCGCTAGCCATGATCGCCGTGCTTCGCCGTGAATTTCCATCGTTCCGTATCGTCGCGGAATGCCGGCCGGAAAATGCCGCATCATGGCGCGTGCTAGAGAAATTGGGATTTCGCCCAACCGGCCGCAAGGGCACGCGCGCGGGCCGAAAGCTCCTCTCACTCGGTCCGGGATGAGGGTTACCCGGTCATCAGAGTTCCGCCGTTGATTTGAAGGATTGCGCCGTTCGTATAGCCTGCGCCGGGGCTTGTGAGGTAGCGGATCGCGTGAACAACCTCGGCTATGCTTCCCAACCGGCGCATCGGGTGCGCACGGACGAGTTTCTCCCGCTGCGCTTCGTTAAACTCCCGACCCATGCGGCCTTCGAGGACAAAAGGCGCCACCGCGTTGCAGGTGATGCCATAGCGCGCGCCTGCAAGGGCATAGGATTTGGTTAGCGCGTGGACCCCGGCCTTCGAGGCGCCGTAGGCCGGATGCGGACCCACGCCGCCGATCTGGCCCGATATCGAGCCGACATTCACGATGCGGCCACCCGAGCGTCGCAAGACTGAAAGTGCAGCACAACATCCGTTGAAGCAACCGGTCAAATTGACGTCGATGATGCGTGCCCAAAGGGCGGGATCCGCTTCTTCGACCGGTTGTACGGCGACGATCCCGGCGGCGTTGATCCAGGCCCACAAGGCCGTCTCCTCTGCCGCGCGTTCGGCAAGGGTAAAGAGGCTTGAGCGGTCGGTAACGTCGAGCGTCGTTCCGACGAGCCCGGATCGCTCCGGGATCGCTGCGACGTCGGCGCCGAAGACGCGGAAACCGTCCTGAATGAAGCTTTCGACGAGAGCCGAGCCTAGATCGCCCGCCGCACCCGTCACGACAGCACCTGGGGGTCGCTTTGCTGAATCGCCCGCTGAATTGCCCATGGTGTACTTACTCGAACCACCCCTGAAAGACGAGACAGACGATAGCACCATTCCGCAGATTGAGCATTGATGAGGAGGCCGCATTGGGTATTCTTGCGGCGCGCGGGGTCGGGACGATCGCTGCTGTGACGGAATGAACGAATGGCTCAAGGTATATTCGGACTTGGCGCACTCACGCTCATCGCATGGCTTTTGAGCGAGAACCGGCGGGCCGTCTCGATTAAGGGCATTCTTGCCTGCTTCGCCATGCAATTCGCGCTCGGAGTCCTCCTGATCGGGTTGCCCGGGACGCGTTACCTGTTCCTGCTGTTGAATCGCGTCGTGACGATGCTTCAGGACGCGACTGCGGCCGGGACGCGTTTTGTATTCGGCTATCTTGGCGGTGGCGCCCTGCCATTTGTTGAGATGCGTCCCGGATCGAGCTTCATCCTCGCGTTCCAGGCGCTACCTTTGGTGCTCGTGATCAGCGCCCTTTCGGCACTCCTCTTCCATTGGCGCGTTCTCCCCACAATCGTGCGATCCTTCGCATGGGCTCTCAGCAAAACGCTTTCGGTCGGCGGGGCGCTCGGCGTTGTCGTATCCTCCACCATCTTTCTCGGCATGATCGAGTCGCCACTGCTGATCCGACCCTACCTCGCTCAACTCACGCGGAGCGAGCTCTTTGCGACGATGACCTGCGGAATGTCGATGATCGCGGGAACGGTAATGGTCATCTACGCGACCTTCCTCAAAGGCGTGGTGCCTGATCCGATTGGCCAGCTCCTCACCGCCTCGATCATTTCGGCCCCGGCCAGCATCATGGTGGCCAGACTTATCGTGCCCGAGACAAGTGAAGTCACGGCGGGTGTGGCCACACCCCCGGCGGAATATCGCAGTACCGTGGACGCGATCGCCCGCGGCACGAGCGATGGGATCGCACTGCTTGTCAACATCATCGCGATGCTCATCGTGCTCGTAGCGCTCGTAGCCCTCGTCAACAAGTTTCTCGGATTTCTCCCCGATTGGAGCGGGTCCGCAATTACGCTCGAGCGCGTGCTCGGCTATCTCATGGCGCCGGTAACATGGCTCATGGGAATTCCCTGGTCCGAGGCGGGCACCGCCGGCTCGCTCCTCGGCACCAAGATCGTGCTCAATGAATTCCTCGCTTACCTCGACTTGGCCGCCCTGCCGCCCGAGGCGCTAACGCCTCGCAGCAAGCTCATCATGACTTACGCCCTTTGCGGGTTCGCGAACTTCGGCAGCCTCGGCATCATGATCGGGGGCCTCGGTACCCTTGCGCCGACGCGCCGGCAGGAGGTCGTCGATTTCGGATTGCGCTCGATCGTCTCCGGCACGATCACGACATGCATGACCGGGACGATCGCCGGCCTGCTCACCGGCTGAATTCTCCGCCTTGACCCATGTCAATGCTCCTGGATGGCCTTCCGGCATAGTTGCAAGGAGCGTCGGGATGCGCCCCCGCGTCCCACTATCGGGTAAGCAAGGAGAATAGGGCCATGAACGAGACCAGGAACGTAAGCGTCCAGAAACCGGGCAAGGGCGGCGAGCAGGCCGCCGTTCCGATGACTGGGCCAAGCGGTGCATCTCCTCTGATGAGTCTCAGGGGGGAACTGGACCGGGTTTTCGACGATTTCTTCAGAGGTTGGCCGAGCCTGATGTCGTTCCCGAGCCGCCTTTTCAATTTCGATCCCTTCCAGCGCGCGGGTGAGCCGCTTGTCTCGGCTTATGTGGGGCTTGCCCCGAAGGTGGATGTTTCCGAGACCGCCGACTCCTATCGCATCGAAGCCGAGTTGCCGGGCATCGACGAGAAAGACATCAAGGTATCGGTGAGCGACGGAATCCTTTCCATCAAGGGCGAGAAAAAGGCCGAGCGCGAGGAGAAGGGGAGGGACTATCGCCTTTCCGAGCGCAGCTACGGAACGATCCAACGCAGCTTCGCCCTCCCCGACGGCATCGACGAGGAAAAGATCGCTGCCGCATTTTCGAAGGGCGTTCTGACGCTCACGCTGCCCAAGACCCCGGCCGCGAAGACGAAGGAGCGGCAGATCGAAATAAGGTCGAAGTAGTCACAATCGCGCTAAGCATGAAAGAAGGCGCTGTCCCACGCAGCGCCTTTTTTTTCATTTCGGTTCGGCTCACGTGCCGGCAGACGCCATCCGGTCGAGCATATAGTTGGGCAGTGCGAAGCATGCCTGGTGAATCGCCGGGTTGTAGTACTTGGTATCGAGGTTCGCGGCCTTGAAGCGGCGCTCGATCTCAGCGAGCGGCGTCAAACGATGCTTTTTCTCCAAGCTCGCCCAGCCGAGCGTCATGAAACCGCCATAGTAGGTCGGAACCGGCACAACGTAGAATCCTACGTCGGCATAGAGAGGCCTTAGCCGCTTATCGGTGGTCGACAGCTCGTCCGGCTGAAAAAACGGCACGCCGTTCTGC
Source organism: Alphaproteobacteria bacterium (assembly GCA_035625915.1). Taxonomy (NCBI): domain Bacteria; kingdom Pseudomonadati; phylum Pseudomonadota; class Alphaproteobacteria; species Alphaproteobacteria bacterium. The sequence goes on from DASPOR010000050.1 coordinate 24,042, forward strand.
GTCACCATGATGCCGCCAGGGTTCATGCAGCGCTTGCAGTTTCCGTAAAATTCGGATGTGAACAAGACTTCTCCCGGGCCATGCGGATCGGTCGAATCGACCATGATCACGTCGAAGCGGTCCGTCGTCACCGCAACATGGTTGGCGCCGTCCGCGATGACGATTTCGGCCCGCTTGTCGTCGAAGGCCTTTTTCGGGATCGACGGCAGATATTTCTTCGAGAGCTCGATCACCGATGGATCGATCTCGACCATGACGACCGATTCCACGCTTTTGTGCTTCAGCACTTCTTCGAGCAGCCCGCCGTCGCCACCGCCGACGATCAGGACGCGTCGGGCATTTCCATGCGCCACGATCGGCACATGACCCATCATCTCGTGATAGAAGTACTCATCGCCTTCTGTCGTCTGGATGACGCCGTCAAGCGCCAGAATGCGGCCCATGACCTTGTTTTCGAAAATGACGAGGTCTTGGAGATCGGTCTGCTCGCGGTGGACGATCCGGTCGACCTTGAAGCTTTGGCTGACCTCCGTGTAGAGCGTCTCCTTGTACCAATCCATGCCGCGTTGCCCCTCATGTCCGGTGTTGCAGCGCCCGCGATCCCGTCTCTGCGCCGCGATGCGCGCCTCTTACGGTCGGCATGATCGCAAATCAAGGGAAAAGTCGGTCGAACGCCTGCGGCCGTCGGGCACCAATGGCGCGTCACGTAAAGTTCGCTTCGACGGCGCCCAGGCGCTCGAATTCCGTGCGAATTCGCTCGCCCTTGGCAATGGGAAATTGGCGGGTGAACGAGCCCGTCATGATGAGATCGCCAGCCTTCAGCCGACGCCCGAACGTCGACAGCTTTTCTGCAAGCCAGACGACGGAATTGAGCGGGTTGCCGAGCACGGCATCGCCTTTCCCGCTCGCGACCTCCTTGCCGTTGATGACGATCTGGACGGCGATGGCGGCGAGATCGAGTTCCGGCGAATAGCGCACGGCTGCACCGAGGACCACGGCCTTCTGCTGCGCGTTGTCGGCAAGTGCGAGTGGGAGATCGGCTGTGAAATCGCCGCGTGTTTCGGTGATTTCCAAGGCGGGATAACAAGTCTCGATGGCTTGGCGCACGTCTTCAAGACGCACACGGGAGGCCGTGAGGTCGCGGCCGAGCCGGACGCAAACCTCGTTCTCGAAGCCGGGCTTGATGAGCGTTCCGTGGTTGAAGGCATGGCCGCTCTGTTTGACCCCTTCGCCGAGCAAGCAGCCGAACACAGGCTCGTGCACTCGAAACTGCTCCTGAATCGCCGTCGCAGTCAGTCCGACCTTCCAACCGACCTGCCGCTCGCCCGCGGCGGCGCGCTTTGCGATCAGTCCGAGCTGAATTTTGTATGCTTCATCGATAGAAAGCTTGCCGCTCCATGCAGGTGGGAAATAAACGCCCTTCGCGCGTTCTTGCCAGAAAGCCTCGACGGCGTTCGCGACATTCAACAATGCCATACTGGCCTCAATCGAGAAAAAGGTCGGGCAACAGAGGTTGGCCGGGCTTAACCGAGTACTGATTGAAATCGACGACACCTTCCTCTTTGAGAACGACCTCGTCGATGAAAAAATTGCCGGTGCATTTGCGGCTCTCGCGCACAAGGATGGCGTGTGCCGCGTCGGCCATGATGCGCGGCTTGCGGGCTTTATTCGGGTCGACTCCTGGAATCATCTGCAGTGCCGCCGTCGCGATCACGGTTCGTGGCCAAAGAGCGTTCACTGCGATGCCGTCTTTTCGAAATTCCTCCGCCATGCCGAGCACGCACATGCTCATGCCGTATTTCGCCATTGTATAGGCGACGTGCGGTGCGAACCAGCGTGGGTTGAGGCTGAGGGGCGGGGAAAGCGTGAGGATGTGCGGGTTTGCCGCGGCTTTGAGGTGAGGAATGCAAGCCCGGGAACAGAGGAAGGTACCGCGGGCATTGATCGAGTTCATAAGATCGTAGCGCTTCATCGGTGTGTCGAGAGTCCCCGTCAGGCTTATAGCACTCGCGTTGTTGACGAGGATATCGATGCCGCCGAAGCGCGCGGCCGTCTCACCTACCGCTTCGTGGACGCGGACCTCGTCGCGGATGTCGACCTGTAGGGGGAGGCAGCGCCCGCCCGCATCCTCGATTTCCTTGGCCGCGGTGTGGATCGTGCCGGGAAGCTTTGGATTAGGTTCAGCCGTCTTGGCGGCGATCGCGATGTTGGCGCCATCGACGGCGGCGCGCAGCGCTATCTCAAGCCCGATGCCGCGGCTGCCGCCTGAAATGAAGAGCGTCTTGCCCTTGAGGCTGGCCATGTCATCCTCCCCTATTCGCCCTTGAAGCGCGCCTGCCGCTTTTCAACGAAGGCACGGATGCCTTCCTTGAAATCCTCGGTCGCAGCACAGGCCGCGAAGCTCTCGGCCTCGGCCTGGAGCTGGGCTTCGAGTGTGTTGGCGAGCGAGCGATTGAGCAGGCGCTTGGTCGCACCGTAAGCATTCGTCGGCCCGGCTGCAATCCGCTCGGCAAGTGCCGCTGTCGCGGCATCGAGCTCGGCCGCGGGCACCACTCGATTTATCAGGCCCAGCTCGAGGGCTTTCTTTGCGTCGAACCGGTCGGCGAGAAGCGCAATTTCCATCGCCCGCTTGATACCCACCGTGCGCGGCAGATGATAAGTGCCGGAGCCGTCGGGGCTTGTGCCGATTAGGCTGTAGGCGAGGGTGAAATAGGCGTCCTCAGAGGCAAGGGCGAGATCGCAAGCCATCACCAGGCTCAGGCCGAATCCTGCGGCGGCCCCCCTTACGCTCGCAATCACCGGTGCGCGCATGCGACGGATGGAGGTCACGGTCGGATGGACCCTGCCGACGAAGAGTTCGTAGCGCCGGCGCCGCTCCTCGGGCGGAAGATCGAGGCTCTGATGGAAAAATTTGATATCCCCACCCGCCATGAAATGGTCGCCGGCTCCGCGGATGACGACCGCGCGCACGCTTAGGTCCGCTTCGAGGCGGGTGAACGTATCCTGGAGCGCATCGAGCATCTCGCCGTCGAGCGCGTTGAGGGATTTCGGGCGATTCAAGGTGACGGCGACGATCGGTCCCTGACGGGCCGAGAGCACGGTATCGGGCATTTTTCCCCCTTCCCGGCGCCAGTTCTATGCGCCGCGTAATCCTCGCACGAAGCTTGCTATCGCTTCGCCGATTTCGTGTGGGCTGTCCTCCTGGATGAAATGGTTGCCTCTGACGGTGATTTCCTCCTGGTTTGGAAATCGTCGGCAAAATTCCCGCTGCGGGCCCACGAGGATCGAACCGGGCTCGGCATTGATGAAGAGCTTTGCGATCGGGCTCTCGCTGAGCCATTTGGCGTATTCAGCGACAATCGCCGCGACGTCGGGAGGAACGCCGTCGATCGGGATTTGGCGCGGCCACGTGAGCGTTGGCCGTCTGCTCTCGCCGCCCACCCGGAATGGTGCGCGATAATGCTCCATTTCCTCGGCGGAGAGCGGGCGGAGGATGCTTCCAGGAAGGATGCGCTCGACGAAGATATTCTTTTGCAGCACGAGATCTTCTCCGACGGGCGAGCGCATTGCCTGGAAGATGCTCCGGGCCCTCTCCGGCCACTCCGCCCAGATGAGCGGGCGGACGATCGTTTCCATGTAGACGATCGCCTGAACGCGCTCCGCGTGCCGTTGGGCCCAATGAAAGCCGAGCGCGCCACCCCAATCGTGCCCCACGACAACGATGCGCCGGCCCGGTTCGACCGCCTCGAACCATGCATCGAGATAACGCGCGTGATCGACGAATCGATAATTGCCCGCCGGGGATTTGCCGGAGCGGCCCATGCCGATGAGGTCGGGGGCGAGCGTGCGGCCGAGGTCGCTCACATGGGGAATGACATTGCGCCAGAGATAGGACGATGTCGGATTGCCGTGAAGGAAGACGATGGCGTCGCCGGCCCCCTGGTCGATATATGCGATCTCCCCATCGCCGGCCGCGACGCGCCGGCGCTCGTGGGAATCTGCTGCGGAAATTGCGACGGCATTCACCGAGGCAACCTCAGTCCGCCACTTTAATAAGCGCCTTTCCGAAATTCTCGCCCTTCAACAACCCGATCAGCTTGCGCGGCGCGTTCTCGATGCCCGACGTGATGTCTTCGCGGTATTTGATCTTGCCTTCCTTGACCCACCGAGCCAGCTCTCCAAGGCCTTCCTTGTATCGCTCCGCATAATCGAGGACGAGGAAGCCCTCGACGCGCGCGCGGGCGCGAACAAGGTGCCAGAGAAGGCGCGGTCCGAGTTCGGGTTTCTCGAGATTGTACTGAGATATTTGGCCGCAAATGATGATGCGCGCCCTGAAATTGAGGAGGGGGAAGACATTGTCGGTGACGCTGCCTCCGACATTGTCGAAATACACGTCGACGCCGTCCGGGCATGCGCCACTGAGATCGGCGGCCAGGTTCTTGCTCGCGCGATAATTCACGCACGCGTCGAAACCGAGCTCCGTCTTGCAATAATCCGCCTTCGCCTGGGACCCGACCGTACCGACGGTGCGGCAGCCCTTGAGCTTTGCGATCTGGCCGACGATTCCGCCGACCGCGCCCGAGGCCGCCGAGACGACGACCGTTTCACCCGCCTTGGGCTTGCCGAGGTCGAGGAGTGCGAAATACGCGGTAAGACCCGGCATGCCGAGGACGCCGACGGCGGTCGAAATCGGGGCAAGGGTGGGGTCGATCTTGCGCAGGCCCTTGCCCTCCGAAATCGCATAGGTTTGCCAGCCCAGGATTCCTTCGACGATATCGCCCTCGTGGAACTTGGCATTTTGGGAGGCGATGACGCGGCCGACCACACCGCCGGTCATGACCTCGCCGAGTTCGACGGGCTTTGCGTAGGAAGCTCGGTCGCTCATCCTGCCGCGCATGTAGGGGTCGAGCGATAGGTAAAGCGCTTGCACCAGAACCTCGCCGTCACTGGGTGCAGGGACGGGGGCCTCGACGAGCTTGAAGTCGCTCTCCGAGGGCTCGCCTTTCGGGCGGTTCATCAGCAGGATCTGGCGATTTTTGGCGTTCGGAACCGTCGCGGGCATGATCGCATCCTTCGAGTGACGGTGGGACCCCGAAGCTTAGCGAGAAGCCTGACTGGGGGATAGGCCCGCGACGGCGGCCCGTCGGCAGGCAAGAAGGATGGCATCGGAAAATTCCTCGTCCGATACCATGCGCGAAATCATGAGGCCGCCGACCGCAAGAGCGATCGTTGCCATCGCACGCTCGCGCGGGCTAAGTCGTCCCGTCGCCGGAATTAGGACTTCCAGGGCGCCGAGGGTGCCGATCAGGGCCCTCTCGAAGGCCTCCCGCACTTCATCATCGTGCCGTGCAGTCTCGCTCCCAAGAGCCGGCATCGGGCAGCCGCGCGCCGGCATGTCCCGATGGGTCGGGGAAATGTAACGCCCGACGAGGCGACGATAAGCGTCAGCCGGCGAATGGGCCTCAAGCCCGGCAAGCCATCGCTCACGCACGTCCGCCATGGCCGTCTCGATAACTTCCGCCACGAGAGCGTCCTTGTCTCGGAAATGCGCGTAGAAGCCGCCATGGGTAAGCCCCGCGTCGGCCATGATCTCGGCGATCCCAGCCCCTTCCAAGCCCTCTCTCCCGAGTAACCGACACGCGGCCTCAAGTATCCGTCGGCGGGTTTCGGCCTTTCGCTCGGGGCTTTTTGGCAATAACATCTCCTATATATGATGATTATCATACGATATTCAAAAATAAATGACAATAATCATATTATCGTCAGACACGGCGCGGGAGACGGCGATGGCAGCCGCAAAATGGTGCCTGCGATAGGCCAAGGCACAAAAGAAACGGGCGGAAACCGGAAAACCGATCTCCGCCCTAAAGGTTCACAGAGTGGGCGCCTCTGTGGAAGCGGGCTTATCATGCACCGCAATAAGCCGGTCGCCTGTGACGGCCGTCACAACTTGAGGATTTTTCCGGCCTCTCAAGCCTCTAAAACTGATCCTCCGCGAATGCCATGGTGGTGTCGCCCGCATGCGCGATCGGATGGAGCAAGGCGGGCGCGCGCGCCAACACCGTGTCGGCGTAAAATCGTGCCGAGAGGAGTTTCGCCTTGAGGAATGACGCGTTCTCGTCGCCTTGGCGCAGCCGTTTCGCCGCCTCGATCGCAGCACATGCCATCGACCATCCTCCCGCGACCGTACCGAAGAGCCGCAAGTAATCGACCGCGCCCGCCGCAGCGTGGCGCATGTCCTTGCCGAGCATGCCGACCATCCACGCAGTCGCCCCGTCGAGGGCGTCGAGTCCTTGACGCATAGGAGCGGCAAGTGCCGAGAGATCGGCGCTTTCGGCAGCGTTCAGGTCCTTATCGATTGCCCGCATGCGGGCAAGGAAACGGCGTGCCGACTCGCCGCCATCGCGTCCCAGCTTGCGGCCGATCAGGTCGTTCGCCTGGATGCCGTTGGTCCCCTCGTAGATGGGCGCGATCCTTGCGTCCCGAAAATGCTGGGCAGCACCCGTCTCCTCGATATAGCCCATGCCGCCATGGACCTGGATGCCGAGGGAGGCGACCTCGACGCCAAGGTCGGTCGACCATGCTTTGCAAACCGGGACAAGGAGATCGACAAGGTGCTGGGTTGCCTCGCGCTCGGCCGCTTCCGGATGGCGCTTGGCGATATCGAGGTGGGCGGCCGTAAAATAATTGAGCGCGCGCGCCGCTTCGGTCTGGGAGCGCATGGTGAGCAGCATGCGGCGCACGTCGGGATGATGAATGATCGTGACCGGATGAGGGTCATCGCCCGCGATATCGCGACTTTGCACCCGCTGCTTCGCGTATTCGCGCGCCTGTTGATAGGCGCGCTCGGCGATCGACACGCCTTCGAGGCCGACGCCGAGCCGCGCGTGGTTCATCATCGTGAACATGTAGCCGAGACCGCGGTTTTCCTCGCCCACGAGATATCCTATGGCGCCGCCGCTGTCGCCGTAAGCCATGACGGCGGTTGGGCTTGCCTTGATCCCGAGCTTGTGCTCGAGCGAAACGCAGCGCAGGTCGTTGCGCGTGCTGAGCGAGCCGTCGGGATTGACCAGCATCTTGGGCACGATGAAGAGGGAAATGCCGCGTGTACCCGCGGGCGCATCGGGAAGCCGTGCCAGCACGAGGTGGATAATATTGTCGGTCCAGTCGTGATCGCCATAGGTGATGAAGATCTTCTGGCCGGTGATTCGGTAATGCTCGCCATCGCGCACTGCGCGGGTTTTGATGAGTGCGAGATCCGAGCCAGCTTGCGGCTCGGTCAGGTTCATGGTCCCGGTCCATTCGCCCGAGATCATCTTGGGCAGATAGAGTGCTTTCTGTTGCGCCGATCCGTGGACGGCGATCGCCTCGACGGCGCCGAAGGTGAGAAGCGGGCAGAGGGCAAAGGAAAAGTTCGCGGCGCTCCAAAGCTCGCCAAGTGCGGTGTGGATGAGCGTGGGCAGACCCTGTCCGCCGTGCGCCGGGTCGAATGGCACGCTGTTCCACCCGCCGTCGATAAAAGCGCGGTATGCTTCCTTGAAACCCTTGGGCGTGTAAACAACGCCGTTTTCGAGCCGCGAACCTTCCTTGTCGCCCGTGTGGTTGAGGGGCTCGAGCACGTCGGAGGCGAGCTTGCCCGCCTCGTCAAGCACGGCATCGACAAGGTCGGGGGTCGCTTCCTCGTAGCCGGGCAATTTCGAAACCTTTGCAAGCCCGGCGAGATCGAGGGCGAAGCGCATCTCCTGGGTTGGTGCCGTGTACATCGAAGACCCCCTCGTCGGAAATCGGGTGCCGCGTGCGCGTCAGACGATCTTCCCCGGATTCATGATATTTTGCGGGTCGAGCGCCCTTTTGATGGCGCGCATCGCGTCGAGCTCGATCGTCGCCGTGTAATGCGCAAGCTCCTCGCGCTTGAGGCGGCCTATCCCGTGCTCGGCACTTATGCTTCCCCCCATGCGTGCCACGATGTCGTACACGATCCTGTTGAAAGCCTCCGACCGCCCCTGAAACGCCGCCGGATCGGCGCCCGGCGGACGGCACAGATTGAAGTGCACGTTGCCGTCGCCCACGTGTCCGAATGCAAGCACCCGGACCGCCGGTTCATATTCCTCGCAAGCGGCTTTCGCCGCAGCGATGAACTCCGCGATTCGCGACACGGGCACGGAAACGTCGTGCTTGATTCCGCCGAGATCCGCCTTTTGCGCCTCGGGAATGCCCTCGCGGATGCGCCAGAGCGCCTTCGCCTGTGCAGCACTCGCGGCTATGGTCGCGTCGAGCACGACGCCTTTCTCGAATGCGCGCTCAAAGAGAGTTTCGACCCGGCCCTTGAGATTGGCCGCTGAATCGGGCGTGCTGAATTCGAGCAGAACATAGTGCTCGTAAGGCTTTTGGAGCGGATCGCTCACACCCGGCAGATGCTGCATGTCGAGTTCGAGGCCAAACCGCGGCATCAACTCGAAAGCTGAGAGCTGGTCGCCCGATCCCTCCCGTGCCTGCGCGAGGAACTCGATCGAGGCTTGCAGCGTGGGCACTGCGACGAAGGTTGTCACCACTTCGCGGGGACGGGGGAAAAGCTTGAGCACGGCCGCCGTGACGACGCCGAGGGTCCCTTCGCCGCCGATGAAAAGCTGCTTCAGATCGTAGCCGGTATTGTCCTTGCGAAGGGCGGTAAGCCCGTTCCAGATGCGCCCGTCCGGAAGTACTGCTTCGAGCCCGAGCACGAGTTCCCGTGCGTTGCCGTAGCGCAGGACCGCAACCCCACCCGCATTGGTCGAGATATTGCCGCCGATCGTGCAGCTTCCTTCGGCACCCAGGCTGAGAGGAAAAAGACGATCGGCCGCCTCGGCCGCTTTCTGTAGATTTGCGAGGATGCAGCCAGCCTCGGCAGTCATCGTGTAATTGAGCGGATCGATCTCGCGTATGCGGTTGAGGCGCGCGAGGGAGAGGACTATTTCGCCACCGCGCTCATGGGGCGTGGCGCCGCCGACCATGCCCGTATTCCCGCCTTGGGGTACGACGGGAATGCGGCGGCGATGGCAGACGCGCAGCACCCCTGCAACTTCGTCGCACGATGCGGGCCGCACCACGAGGGGGCTCTGTCCATGATAGATGCGTCGCTCATCGACCAGATAGGGCGCCATTTCGGCGGCATCGTCGATCCAGCCCTTTGGGCCGACCGCCGCCTTTATTTCGTCCAATGCGTCCGTTGGGACAAGCTTGCCCACCGCCGTCACGCGATCCTCCTCGCCGAAGCGATTATCCGAAGCGAGGCAGATAGCCTAGTGTGGTGAATTTGAAGTTCCTAGGATTTTGATGGCGGCCACGATTAGGAGCTTCAAATCCGAAGACCACGGTCGAATCGATATATTGCTCGCGTGGCTTTGAAATCGAAATTCGCTCACGGTCCCGCACACAGTTTCGGCGAATTTCGGATTTCCCACACGAGCGGCTGCACTTCGTCGATGGAGCGGTCGTCTCCAGATTCGTCGCGAAAATTCAACGTCTCGGGGCCGCAGCACGGCGAAGGCGGTCGTTGATCGCCCGGCCCAGACCTTGTTCGGGAATTGGCATCACAGCGATAGCCCGAAAGCGTGGCGTGTCCAATTCTCGCAGCATTGCGAAGAGGTTCGCTGCAGCCTCCCTGACGTCGCCGGCGGGCGAGAGGTTGAGCGTCGCTGCGAAAGCCTCCGCCGGAGGCTTGCCAAAGGCAAGAAGCGCTTCCCCCGGCTGCGGATTGCCGACAATGTCGAGGCGCAAGGGCAGGTGCGGCGCATAATGGCTCTCGAGCTGGCCCGGCGATCGGGGCCGCGCGCCTGGCGCATCAGGCAACGCGAGCGGTCCGAGTACGGCTTCGAGCGCTTCGAGTTCGACGCCGCCGGGACGCAGCAGTGTGGCCGGCGACGTGGTCAAGTCGACGACGGTCGATTCAATGCCCACAGGGCAGGAACCGCCATCGATCACAAGGTCAACCCGGCCGCCGAGCGATTGGACGACGTGGGCGGCCGTCGTCGGGCTGACAGCGCCGGAACGATTGGCGCTCGGTGCGGCGATCGGGCCGTCGAACATGGCAAGCAGGCGTTGAGCAATCGGGTGCGCCGGTACCCGCACCGCGAGGCTGTCGAGGCCAGCGCTGCACAGGAGGGACACCTGGGTCCCGTTCGCTCGCGGTAGAACAAGGGTCAGGGGACCGGGCCAGAAGCGTGCTGCCGCAAGTTTGGCGCGCGCATCGAACCTGACAGCTGTCGCCGCAGCGCTCGTATCGCGCCAATGGACGATGAGCGGATTGAAGCGCGGCCTGTCCTTGGCCTCGAAAATCGCCGCAACCGCCCCGTCGCTTCGGGCGTCGGCGCCGAGGCCGTAGACAGTCTCAGTGGGGAAGGCGACAAGCCGGCCCCGGCGCAGCCGGCGAGCGGCTTCGGCGAGGTTCGCGTCGGTCGGGGGTAGAAGCTCAGGCAAGAATTCTTTGCATTCGGCCATTGCCGTGCGGCCTCGCGAATGTCGGCGTCCGCACGCAACCTAGTGGGAGGGCGCATTTGGCGTCAACCGACTACGGGCGTGTGTGAGCTGGCCGCTTCAAGCGAAAGAGCCGTCCTAAAGGACGGCTCTTTCCGATTCCTGCGGCTATTGGCCACCCGCGGTTGTGACCTCACCACAATCGCCGCAAAGGGTATGCGGCGGTTCCATCGCGACCGGCGCAAGCCGACCGTTCGATTAGGCTGATCGCTTTTCTAAAAGCTCCAGCACACTGAAACTGTGCGCCTGCGCGATATGAAAATCAAGGACACGCGCGGACTTTCCGCACGCGAAACGACAAGGGCGTCATCGCCCACGCGCGACGAATCCCGGATTGAGGAAATCCGGCTTGCCGTAGCGCAGAGGAATGCCATCGAGCGTATCGACGCTACCGCCGGCCGCAAGCACGAGCGCATTGCCCGCGGCCGTGTCCCACTCCATCGTCGGCCCCAAGCGCGGATAAAGGTCCGCTTCTCCCGCCGCGATCAAACAGAATTTCAGGGCACTTCCCGCGACTTTGCGTTCCTTCACTTTCCGCCCTTGCATAGCTAGCCATTCTTCGAGGAATGCGTCGAGTTTGGCGTGATCGGCATGGAAGCGGCTCGTGAGGATGACGAGACCGTCGCCGGCCGGCGCACGCGCACCGATCGGCGTCGCGTCACCACCTTTTTTGCGCCGCGTCGCAGTGCCCGGACCGGCCGCAGCGAAGCTCTCGCCGGAGACGGGGACATGCACAACGCCGAGCACCGGCATGCCCCCCTCGATGAGTGCGATGTTGACCGTGAAATCGCCGATGCGATTGATGAACTCCTTGGTGCCGTCGAGCGGGTCGACCAGCCAGAAGCGGTCGGCGAGCGCGGGGCACCTGCCGTCTGCCGCCGCCTCCTCCGCGACGATCGGCACTCCCGGCGAAAGTGCTGCAAGTCCTTCGGCGATGATTGCCTCCGCTTCACGATCGGCCGCCGTTACGGGGCTAGCGTCGGATTTGCGCTCGATGGCGAATGCGGTGCGATAAATCTCGTTGATGCGCGCACCCGCAGCTTCGGCGAGGCGTATGACGTCTTCGAGAAGAACCTTGACCGAGCCGGCCAAGTCAGGCTGCCCTTGATCGATGCGCGCCGTGGATAAGCGCCCAGAGACGCTCGGCCGTTGCGGGCATATCGACATGACGCACGCCGAATTCAGCGAGTGCGTCGACGACGGCGTTGATCACCGCAGGCGGAGCCCCGATCGCACCCGCTTCGCCGGCACCCTTGACCCCGAGGGGATTGGCCGTCGTCGGAATATTTTTGGTAAGAAAATCGATCATCGGGATGTTGTCGGCTCTCGGCATATTGTAATCCATGAACGAACCTGCGAGGAGCTGACCCGATGCCTCGTCGTAAACGGTATGCTCGAGTAGCGCCTGGCCGATGCCTTGTGCGACGCCGCCGTGAATCTGGCCTTCGAGCATCAGGGGATTCAAGATGACGCCGAAATCGTCCACGATGGTGTAGCGCACGACTTCAGTAGCGCCGGTCGCTTCGTCGATCTCGACCTCGCATATGTGGCAGCCATTGGGGTAAGTGGGCGCCGCGGGCAAAAATTGAACCTTGTCCTCGAGGCCTGGCGGCATGCCCGGGGGTCGCTTGGCGGGGTCGAACGCGGCCTTGAGGACGTCGTCGAAGGAAATGTGCCGATCCGTTCCGGCGATCGAGAAGACTCCTTCGCTGAACGCGAGGTCGAGCGAGTTCGCTTCCAGTAAGTGCGCTGCGATGTCCTTGGCTTTCGCCAGCACTTTGTCCGCGGCTAAGACTACAGCCGAACCCTGCACGGCCAACGCGCGCGAGCCGCCTGTGCCGTTGCCGTACTCGACCGCATCGGTGTCGCCTTGGATCACCTTGACACGCGCGATATCGATGCCAAATCGATCGGCGGCGAGCTGCGAAAATGCGGTCTCGTGGCCCTGGCCATTCGAAATTGAGCCCACGTAGAGGCTCACGTCACCATTCGGCTCGAACCGAACGAGAGCGCGGTCGTCAAACCCGGCGCCGCATCGCTCGATATAATATGCGAGTCCGATCCCGCGAAGCTTGCCGGATTTGCGGGAGGCCGTCTTGCGTGAGGGGCATCCATCCCAATCGGCCTGTTTCAACGCCTCCGCCAAAGCACGCGCGAAATCGCCGGTGTCGTAGATGTTTCCGGTCGCGGTGATGTAAGGCATAGCGGTCGGCTTTACGAAATTGCGCCGCCGAATCTCGTAGGGCGATACGCCAAGTTCGCGCGCTGCGTAGTCGACAATGCGCTCGATAAGATATGCGGCTTCCGGCCGGCCGGCCCCTCGATAGGCGTCGGTCGGTGTCGTGTTGGTGAAGACGCCCTTTACCTCGACGAACACGCTCTTAAAGTCGTAGACGCCTGGGACCATGTTGGCGCCCGCGACGGTCGGGATGTACGGGCCGAAATAGGAGAGGTAGGCGCCCAAATTCGCGATGGTCGAAACGCGTAATGCGAGGAACCGGCCGCTCTCGTCAACTGCAATTTCGGCGAGCGTCACGTTGTCCCGCCCATGGCTGTCGGCCAAAAACGCCTCGCTCCGCTCGCTCGTCCAGCGTACGGCGCGCTTTAGGCGCTTCGCCGCCCACAGGACGAGGGCCTGCTCGGGGTAGGGAAAGAACTTCATACCGAATCCCCCACCCACGTCCGGCGTCACGACGCGAAGTTTTTCCTTGGGTATGCCGAGCATGGACGAAAAGACCGCTTGCAGCGCGTGGGTCCCTTGGCTCGAGGTGTAGAGGGTCGATTTGCCGGTGGCCGGATCGTAATCGCCGATCGCACTTCGTGTCTCCATCGAGTTAGGCACGATGCGATTGTTGATGAATTCCAGCCGGATGATGCGCTTGGCCATTGCAAACGCTTCATCCGTTTTCACCTTGTCGCCCAACGTCCAGTCGAAGCACACATTGTCGGGCGCATTCTCCCAAACGCGCGGCGTCTGCGGGGCGAGGGCTCCTTTGGTCGACGAAATCGAAGGGAGGTCTTCGTACTCGACCTCGAATAATTCGGCCGCATCGCGCGCTTGCTGAAGAGTTTCCGCGACGATGAAGGCGACCGGATCGCCCACAAAGCGCGCCCGCTCCCCCTGAAGAAGCTGGCGAACCGGCGTTACGAGGGGAGAGCCGTCCTTACTCCGAAGGGCGACGGCGCAGGGCAGGGTGCCGAGATTCTCAGCGATCACCTCTTTAGCCGTCAGGACGGCAAGGACTCCCTCCGCTTCGCGCGCCGACCGTGGATCGAGTCTCGCGATACGGGCATGGGCGTGGGGCGAGCGCACCACATACCCGAATGCCTGCCGGGGCAATGCAATATCGTCGGTATAACGGCCAAGGCCGGTCAGGAGCCGCCGATCCTCGATCCGGCGAACGGACTGTCCCACGCCAAACATTCCCATCGGAATTTCCTCTCGCCATCGGCTCGGAGGGGGCTCGCCACCTCACACGAAGAACAGGCACAACGCTCTGTGGGAGTGTGCCGTCAGCCGGCCCAAGCCTTGACGTCGTCGACGACCACGGCAAAGCGGTCGGCAAGAGCCGCAAGCTCCATGCGGTGAAGCGAATCGGCATCGACGACACCACCGTGGCCGTCTGGCAGGTCGCGTGTTGCCGCCGCATTCGCCACGACCGTGCAGCGATAGCCAAAGTCGAGTGCCGCACGCACCGTGGAGCTGACACACATATGGGTCATGAATCCGACGACGATAAGCTCTTTCTTGCCGAGCGCCTTGAGACGGGCATCGAGATCGGTTCCCGCAAAGGAGTTCGGCTTGTTTTTGACGATGATCGCCTCACCCTTGCGCGGTTGCACCGGCTCCGCAATATCGACAAACGATGTCGTCGGATCGAAGGCGCCCCCGCCGGCCGCGGCGTGATGCACGATGTGGATTATCGGCGCGCCGCCGACGCGCGCGAGGGAGAGTATGCGCCCTGCTTCCTCGAGTGCCGGCTTGACGCCGGGGAGGGCGAGCTTCCCGTCCACGTATTCGCGTTGGCAATCGATCAGGACGAGGGCCGAATCGTCAATCCGGCTCGGCTGTGTCGAGGCGCCGGCCATCTGAAGCAAAGTCTTCGGTTCGTGCATGACAACCTTCACTGGTTTTTTTCAGGACGCACTTTGCTGACAAGTGGGGAGGTTGTAAAGGTTTGCCGTTCAGTCGGGTGCGAATTGAGACTCTGCGATCGAGTGACTCGTGAACCGCTCGAATGTCAAGGCGGGCGACCAATACTCTTCCGCCAGACCCGCTTTCGCCTTTAGGTGGGCGAGGAACGCTTGTGGATCGTCGAGCTGTGTCCAAACTTGCGGCAGGAAGAGTGCATGGTGCTTCGAATCGCGAAGGATCAGTCCATCAATACCCGGACGCAGTTGGGCGATAAGCTCGGCCTCGGTCCCTGCTTGGATCGGAGAGGGTGCGGTCAAAATTGAAATCGCAATTTCGAGGGCGGGAAGTTCGGCGACGACCACGGGGGGAAATCGTCGGTCCTCAAGGGCAGCCGCTGCGGCATTCTCGGCGACGTCGGTAACGAGCGGGCGCCACGCGTTCATCGTGCCCACACAGCCGCGCAGCTCCCCATTCTTCTTCAATGTCGCGAAAGCGGCGCGATTGACTTGTATTTCATCGGCGTAATGGGCGGGATCCAAAGCGAGCGAGCTGCCCGCCCGCAGACGCCAGGCGATGCTCGCGCGGGCCAGGGAAAGAAGCGCTCTGCCGTGTCGGGCGAGCAACGCCACGTCGTCCGAAGTGGCGTGTCGCACTTCGCCGGTCGGATCAGTCGAATAAATAAGCGCCATATCCCACGACCTCGCGACGCGGCCCGGCGGTATCGCCCGAGTTGCGAAGATCGACCATGCGCGCCTTGAGCCCGCGTCGCCGCGCCGTTTGCAGGAGGCCGGCTATCGGAATCCGGCCGCAGGCTTGGTCCCAGCCGATCGCGTCTGCATCGAGAGCTTCAATCGCCGTCGAGGTCGCGCGGTCCGTCTTGCGCGCGGTTTCGTAGTCGAGATAGTGGCTTAGATCGGAGCTGACGACGATCAGTGTCTCCGGCCCGTCCCACAGAGCTTCGATGACTTCGTCGACGGCTTCGCTTCTCGCTTCGCCGACCACGAGCGGAACGATCCTCACGCCACCAAGTACGGCGATCAAGAACGGCAAGTGCACCTCGATGCTGTGTTCGAGTCGGTGGGGCTCGTCGGCGATGCTGACTTGCGGGAACGACAAAAGGCGCTCGATGGCATCGCGATCGAGCTCGAGCGGCCCGATTGGCGTCGCGAAGGCGGAAACGCTTGGTGCCGCGAGTCCCAATACCGGAACGCGATGGGCGGGCCCCAGGAGTATGACGCGGCGTACCACGCCCTTGAGCGGAGAAAGGCGTACATAAGCCGAGGCCGCAATCGACCCCGAATAGACGTAGCCCGCATGGGGTGCGATGATCGCCTTGGGTGGGCTTGCGTCGGTTGCAACCTTCGCCGCGGCCTCGGCTAGCAAGCACTTCACCATGTGCGCCAGAATCGTCGGATCGTCGGGATAGAAGAGACCGGCGACTGCCGCCGGGCGGACATCCCCCATGCTGCCCCTCCTCGCAGGCGGCACGTTGTCCCCGCCGTTGCGCCATCGTGCCGCTCGACCCATATGATGCACTGGGCTGTTCGGCAGTGATATAGTGATGCCGCGACCGACCGGCCAGGGGCTTGGGCCGTGCGCGGAAATAAATTCCGCTGATTTATCCGGAGTGCCGTGACACCCGGTTGACAAAATGGGTCATCACTCAACGAATACTGACGCGCTTGACGGCATTGCGGGCGGATATTGGCACCTGCTCGAGGACGGGCGAATCCAGTGCGATCTTTGTCCACGCGCCTGCAAGCTGCACGAGGGACAGCGAGGCCTGTGCTTCGTTCGCGCCAGGACGGGCGATCGGATGGTGCTGACGAGCTACGGTCGTTCGTCGGGCTATTGCATCGACCCAATCGAGAAGAAGCCGCTCAATCATTTCCTGCCTGGGACGCCAGTGCTCTCCTTCGGTACGGCCGGATGCAATCTCGCGTGCCGTTTTTGCCAGAATTGGGACATCTCCAAATCGAGGGAGATGGATACCCTCGCCGATGCCGCATCCCCCCAGGCGATTGCACGCGCCGCCGAGGATCTTGGTTGCCGCTCGGTCGCATTTACCTACAACGACCCCGTCATTTTCCACGAGTACGCGATCGATGTGGCGCAGGCCTGCCATGCGCGCAATATCAAGGCGGTGGCGGTGACCGCGGGTTATGTCTGCGCCGAGCCGCGCGCCGAATTCTATCGCCACATGGATGCAGCGAATGTCGACTTGAAGGCGTTCAGCGAGGAATTCTACAAGCGTGTGTGCTCCGGCGGGCTCGCTGAGGTACTCGACACGCTTGTCTATCTCAAGCACGAAACCAATGTGTGGTTCGAGATCACGAACCTAATGATTCCCGGCGAGAACGATTCGCCGGCTGAGACGGAAGCCATGTGCCGCTGGATCGTCGACAAGCTGGGCTGCGACGTCCCGCTACATTTCACGGCCTTCCATCCGGATTGGAAGATGCTCGACAAATCTCCCACGCCCGCGGCCACGCTCCGGCGCGCGCGCAAGATCGCCCAAGACTTTGGGATCCGCTATGCCTACACGGGCAACGTCCACGACTCCGCCGGGCAAAGCACTTGGTGCCACGCCTGTGGCGAGTTGCTGATCGAACGCGATTGGTATGTGCTTGGCCACTGGAACGTGACGCCGGACGGCCGCTGCGCGAATTGCGGCGAGGTGTGTGCCGGCCTGTTCGAATCGGCGCCCGGCACTTGGGGGGCGAAACGCCGGCCCGTCCATCTCGCAGCGTATCACGCGTAACGTGCCCGTAATGTGTTTGAAATGTCAATAATGTGCAGGAGCGGTTCGCTCAACACGCCGGAAGCGATGCTGCGTTATCCAATCTCGGTGCGGATCAGCGACATTCGCTTCGACGATCCAGCATCCATCGTCCCCGTCGAAGCCCATGTAAATTCGGAACAGCCGCGCCTGACCTAATATATTATATGTAACGTCTATCCCATTATTTATGGGGTTACATTTCCGCGCGCACCGACCCAGCGTTCGATCATCGCGAGGAGATCGTTGCGGCGGATCGGCTTGGTGAGAAAATCGTCCATGCCCGCCGCGAGGCAACGTTCCCGGTCGCCCTGCATGGCGTAGGCCGTGAGGGCGACGATCGGGACCGTCCCCTTCGGCCCGGATAGCTTGCGGATGACGCTCGACGCTTCGCAACCGTCCATTTCGGGCATTTGGACATCCATGAGAACGAGATCGTAGGGGAGTGAGCTGACCGCTTCGATCGCCTCGGCGCCGTTGGCCACGGCGTCGATGTGAAAATCGCTACGCTTGAGCATCTCGATCACAACGAGCTGATTGATCCGGTTGTCCTCCGCGAGGAGGATGCGAGCGCGCGAGCCCTCAGCGCGCCTCTCCGGCTGGCGGACCTTCGGCGGCGAGACCGGTGGCGGGGGTGCGAGCGACACACCGGGCTCGAGCGGTAGGACGAACCAAAAGATGCAGCCGGAACCCTCCGGGCTCTCGAGACCGATCGCGCCTCCCATCAGGTCCACGAGGCGCTTCGAGATCGCAAGGCCGAGCCCGGTGCCGCCTTGCCGATTTTGGAAGTTCGATTCGAGCTGGCAGAATTCCTGGAACAACTCCCTGCGGCGCTCGGCCGGAATTCCGCAGCCGGTATCCGCGCATTGAAAGCGCAAGATGATCTTATCGCCTTGCCGCGGCAGCTCATCGACGATGATGGTCACCGATCCTTCGCTCGTAAATTTCACGGCGTTGCCGGCCAGATTCAGGAGGATCTGGCGAATCCGTCCGGCATCGCCCTTGAGCGATTTGGCGATCCGATCGCCGATTCGGACCTCAAGGGCGAGCGATTTATCCCGAGCGCGCGGCTTCAACAGCGCGACAACGCTTTCGACCAGTTCGACAAGATCGAAATCGGTGATTTCGAGCGCGGTCTTGCCGGCTTCGAGCTTCGAGAAATCGAGGATATCGTTCACGATCGCAAGGAGCGCTTGGCCGGATTCTTGAGCGATCTCAACATAGCGGCGCTGCTCGGGCGTGACCGCTTCGTCGCGGAGAATACCCAGAATTCCGAGGAGACCGTTCATCGGCGTGCGAATCTCGTGGCTCATCGCGGCAAGAAAGCGCGACTTCGCCGAATTTGCCGCCTCGGCGCGCTCCTTCATCGCCCGCAACTGCGCCTCGCTCTCGCCAAGTGCCGCCTCGCGCTGCTTGAGTTCGGTGATATCGGTGCGAATGCCGACCGTGCCACCTTCGCGCGTATGGCGTTCGGCGATGCGCAGCCAGCGTCCACTGCCGAGCTTTTGTTCGATCGCACCTTGCGGATTGCGGTGGGAGGCAAGCCGCTCGGCCACGAACTCCTCGACCCGACCGACCGCGTCGGCATACTGGCCGCGCCGAGCACCCTCGCGGATGATGTGTTCGAACGTGGCTCCCTCGACAAAAAGTTCGGCACTCTCGGCGTAGAACTCCCGGTACTTGGAATTGCACAGGACGAGCCGATCCTCAGCATCGTAAAGCGCGAAGCCTTCCGAGATCGCCTCGATCGAATCGACCAGGCGGCCGCGCGCCTCGATAAGGGCTTCTTCGCGCCGCTTGAGTTCAGAAATGTCCGTGCGGATCGAGACGATGCCGCCATCCGCCATCCGACGCTCATGGACGCGAATCCAGCGACCGTCGACAAGACGGAGTTCGAGCGGACCGCTCGGGTGGAAGTGTCCGGCAATTCGATTCTGAATGTAGGTTTCGTCGTCCGGCTCAATTCCGGCGATCTGACCTTGCCTGACATTCTCGCGTAAAAGCGTTTCAAACGTAACGCCAGGTTGCATGAGATTCGCAACCATCGGGAAAATCTGTCGGTAACGAGTATTGCAGGCGATAAGCCGGCCATCCGCGCCGTAAATCGCGAATCCATCGGGGATTGCATCGATCGCTTGGCGGAATCGAACGCCAATCGACGGCTCCGGAGCGGCGTTTGAACTCCGAGGATTCGCCGCGAGCGAGGCGTTACGGCCGCGTGCTCTATCTTGCATCCCGTCCCCTAGTGTGGCGAATCCGAAATTCGCTCACGGCCCCGCACCCAGACATGGCGAATTTCGGATTCGCCACACAAGGGAATCGATGCACAGCGAATGACCCGCCATGCTGGCCAGCCGAATCGATCACACGTAATGCGCGTTCTAATATACGACACTGCTAATAATAACCATAGGGCGGCGTCAAGTTCTTTCGCGCATTCGCCAATTAAGTGAACAACATGCCGCAGGAACGGCACGGAGTTCGTTGTTGTCCCAAACATTTCCCGATGTAACAATGCAGTGCCAGCGCACAAAAAGGAGCGCAGGACCGGGGGTCAAGGGTGCGGCGATATTCGATCTTCAGCCTGGCGCGCAATGCGCTGGTCGGTCATACGGAATGGGAGCGCGCCTGGCGCAGCCCTGAGCCAAAAGCGGCCTATGACGTGGTCATCGTCGGGGCCGGCGGCCACGGCTTGGCGACAGCATACTATCTTGCCAAGGAGCACGGCATCCGGAACGTCGCGGTGCTCGAAAAGGGTTGGCTCGGCGGCGGCAATACCGGGCGCAACACGACCGTTGTACGCTCGAACTACCTCAACGACGATTCGGCGGCGATCTATGAAAAGTCGCTGCAGCTCTACGAGGGTTTGAGTCAGGAGCTCAACTTCAACGTCATGCTGAGCCAGCGGGGGCTTGCAATGCTCGCGCATAGCCCGCATGAGTTCCGCGCCCAGCAGCGACTTGTCAATGCCATGCGCCTCAACGGGATCGAGGGCGAATTGCTCAGCGCAGAGCAGCTCAAGGCATACTGCCCCATCCTCAATATCTCCCCCAACTCGCGCTATCCGGTGTACGGCGCCTCCCTCCAGCGCCGCGGCGGTACGGCGCGGCACGATGCCGTGGCATGGGGATTCGCACGCGCAGCCGACTCACGCGGCGTCGATATCATCCAGAATTGCGAGGTCACCGGCCTCAGACTCGTGGGAGGGCGGATCGAGGGGCTCGAGACGGGAAAGGGCTACATCGCCGCCAAGAAGGTCGGGGTCGTCGTTGCCGGGCACGCGAGTGTCGTCGCAGCGATGGCCGGCCTGCGCCTCCCTATTCAAAGCCATCCGCTTCAAGCACTCGTTTCCGAGCCGATCAAGCCCGTGCTCCATACGGTCGTCATGTCGGGTGCGGTCCACGTCTATGTGAGTCAATCCGACAAGGGCGAGCTTGTGCTTGGTGCTGGCATCGACGGATACAACTCCTACGCCCAGCGCGGCAGCTTCCACATCATCGAGGCGCAGCTTGCCGCCCTCAAGGAGCTTTTCCCGATCGTGAGCAGGCTGCGGATGATGCGCCAGTGGGGTGGAATCGTCGATATATGCCCGGATGCAAGCCCGATCATCGGCAAGTCGCCGATCGAGGGTTTATTCTTCAACTGCGGCTGGGGGACGGGCGGATTCAAAGCGATTCCCGGCTCGGGCTTCGCCTTCGCGCACACTATTGCGCGCGACGAGCCCCATCCGCTCGCAGCCCCGTTCTCGTTGAAGCGCTTCGAAATCGGACGGCTGCTCGACGAGCACGGCTCGGCCGGCGTCGCACATTGAGGAATTTACGGCATGCACCTTATCCAATGTCCCTGGTGCGGTCCGCGTGAAGAGACCGAGTTCGCATGTGGCGGGGAAAGCCACATCGCCCGCCCCGCGAGGCCGGAGGCGACAAGCGATGCGGAATGGGCCGATTACCTCTACATGCGCGCAAATCCGAAAGGACTGCACCGCGAACGCTGGGTGCATCGCTTCGGATGCCGACGCTGGTTCAACTTGGTGCGCGACACGGTGAGCCACGAGATCGTCGCGGTCTACAAAATGGACGACCCACCCCCCGAGGTAACGAAATGAGCCCGCAGGGTCAGCGTCTTGCCCAAGGAGGACGGATCGACCGATCGAAGCCGATCAAGTTTCGCTTTGACGGCCGCGCGCTCCAAGGCTATGTCGGCGACACGCTTGCCTCGGCCCTCCTGGCGAACGGGATTACTCTCGTCGGCCGAAGCTTCAAATATCATCGACCGCGGGGCATATTCTCGGCCGGCTCGGAGGAGCCGAACGCTCTCATCCAGCTCGGTGTCGGCGGACGAAGCGAGCCCAACGTCCGAGCCACGCAGATCGAGCTTTATGACGGTCTCATAGCCGAAAGCCAAAATCGTTGGCCGAGCCTCGAGATCGATTTCGGCGGCATCAACAACCTGCTCTCGCCACTCTTCCCGGCGGGCTTCTATTACAAGACCTTTATGTGGCCTCGCTCGCTCTGGATGACTTACGAAAGTGGCATTCGGAGAATGGCTGGGATGGGCAAGGCGCCGACGGAAGGCGACCCCGACCGGTATGAGCGGGTAAACGCCCATTGCGACGTGCTCGTCGTCGGTGGTGGTCCGGCGGGGCTCATGGCCGCCCTGGCCGCAGCACGGGGTGGTGCGCGCGTCATCCTTGCGGACGAGCAAAACGAGTTCGGCGGATCGCTCCTCGGCACCCGCGAAACGATCGACGGCGTCCCGGCACTCGAATGGGTGGGTGCGACCGTCCGTGAGCTTGTGTCGATGCCCGACGTGCGGCTTCTCCCGCGTGCGACCGTATTCGGCTATTACGACCATAACTTCCTCGGGATTGCCGAGCGGGTCGGCGATCACGCAGCGTTGAAAGGCGGCGCGCTCCGCCAGCGTTTTTGGCGCGTACGCGCGAAGCGCGTGGTGCTGGCGACGGGT
>DASPOR010000051.1 GCA_035625915.1 Alphaproteobacteria bacterium
GTTCTTGATCCAGCCAACCCCGAACACGCTTTTCCAGCGCGATCCATCCTGCTGGATTTATGGCGGGGTGACATGCAATCCGATGTATTGGCCCGCGCGCAAGCCGGAAACGCTGCTTCAAAGGGCCGTCTACAAATTCCACCCGATGTTCTCAGACGGCGGCTTCCAGATCTGGTGGGGCGATTCGGACGAGGACTTCACGCCTGCCAGCATGGAAGGTGGGGATGTCATGCCCGTCGGCAAGGGCGTCGTTCTGGTCGGCATGGGCGAGCGCACCAATCATCAGTCCGTCGGACAAGTCGCCCACGCGCTCTTCAAGCACAATGCGGTGACGCGGCTGATCGCGTGCGTCATGCCGAAAAGCCGGGCGGCAATGCATCTCGACACGGTGTTCAGCTTCTGCGACCGCGACGTCTGCACCGTCTTTCGCGAAGTCGTCGACCAGATCAGGTGCTACAGTATTTACTCGTCGAACCACCCGGGCGGCATCGAAGTGCGTGATGAAAAGAAGCCACTCCTCGATGTGGTGAGGGACGCCCTCGGTCTCAAGGATCTGCGCGTCGTCGAAACTGGCGGCAATGCCTGGGAAGCCGAGCGCGAGCAGTGGGACGACGGCAACAACGTCGTCGCGCTCGAACCCGGCGTCGTCGTCGCCTACGACCGAAACATATACACGAACACGCTTTTGCGGAAAGCAGGGATCGAGGTGATCACGGTACGCGGGTCCGAGCTCGGCCGGGGCCGAGGTGGCGGGCATTGCATGACCTGTCCGATTTCGCGCGATCCCGCATATTGATTGGCAAAAGGCAACCCAACCGGGAGAATCTCCATGGGCTTGAACCTGCGCAACCGCTCCCTTTTGACCGTGCAAGATTTCACGCAACGCGAGTTCCACTATCTTCTCGATCTCGCGCGGGATTTGAAGCGCGCCAAGTATGCGGGCACCGAGCAAGAACACCTCAAAGGAAAGGAGGTCGTCCTGATTTTCGAAAAAACCTCGACGCGCACCCGATGCGCCTTCGAGGTCGCGTGTCACGATCAGGGTGCTCATGTGACTTATCTCGATCCGTCCGGCTCCCAGATCGGCCACAAGGAGTCGGTTAAGGATACCGCCAGGGTCCTCGGGCGCATGTATGACGCGATCGAATTTCGCGGCTACGCCCAGGAAGCTGTCGAGGACCTCGCGAAATATGCCGGCGTTCCCGTCTTCAACGGATTGACCGACGAATACCATCCGACGCAGATGGTGGCCGACGTTCTGACCATGCGTGAATATAGCGACAAGCCGCTCCACGATATCAAATACGCCTTCGTCGGCGACACGCGCTCCAACATGGGGCATTCGCTGATGATCGTCGGATGCCTTGTGGGCATGGACGTGCGGATTTGCGGACCCAAGTCGCTCTGGCCGTCCGACCCTTATCTCAAGATTGCGCGCGATCTTGAAGCGAAATATGGGGGGCAGCTGACGATTACCGACGATCCTAAAAAGGCGGTCGCTGGAGCGGATTTTATTCACACCGATGTTTGGGTCTCCATGGGCGAACCTAAGGAGGTTTGGGCGGAAAGGATCAAGTTGCTCAAACCTTACCAGGTCAATATGGACCTGATGAAGGCATCGGGTAACCCGCGGGTGAAGTTCATGCATTGTCTTCCGGCGTTCCACAACTTGGAGACCAAGGTGGGGCGGGACATTCATGAGCAATTCGGCTTGAGCGCCATGGAGGTCAGCGACGAAGTCTTCGAATCCGAGCTGAATATCGCCTTTGAGCAAGCCGAGAACCGTATGCACACGATCAAGGCGATCCTGGTGGCGACTCTCGGAGAATAAGGCCATGCGCATCCTGGTGGCACTGGGCGGCAATGCGCTGCTCCGCCGAGGGGAGCCGATGACCGCGGAGGTGCAGCGCCATAACGTGCGGATAGCAGCTCGCGCACTCGCCGACATTCATCCCGGGAACGAACTCGTCATCACTCATGGAAATGGACCGCAGGTGGGCTTGCTTGCTTTGCAAGGCGCGGCTTACAAACCGAACGAGCTTTATCCGCTCGACGTGCTGGGCGCGCAGACCGAGGGAATGATCGGCTACATGATCGAGCAGGAGCTGGGCAACCTGCTCCCTTACGAGGTTCCCTTTGCGACCCTCCTCACGATGGTTGAGGTCGATCCCAAAGACCCAGGCTTCTCGAACCCGACGAAATTCATCGGGCCGGTCTATTCCCAAAGTGAAGCGGATCGCCTGAAAGCCGAGAAGAACTGGACGTTCAAGAAGGATGGCGACAAGTGGCGGCGTGTGGTTGCTTCACCGTTGCCGCAACATATTTTCGAGATCCGCCCGATCAAATGGCTCCTGGAAAAAGGAACGATCATCATCGCCGCGGGCGGGGGCGGTATCCCGACCGTGTACGGCGATGACCGTAAATTGGGCGGGATCGAAGCCGTCATCGACAAGGATCTTTGTTCGGAGCTGCTCGCCCGCGAACTCGACGCGGATCTTTTCATCATGGCGACGGATGCGGAGGCCGTCTATCTGGATTGGGGCAAACCCGCGGCAAAGGCGTTTCGCCTTGTTTCGCCCGAAGCGATGTTGAAATACAGCTTCCCCGCAGGGTCGATGGGACCGAAGGTCGAGGCTGCGTGCCATTTCGCGGAAAAGACGGGCAAGGCGGCGGCGATCGGCGCGCTAAAGGATTTGGCCGCCATTACGCGCGGCGAAGCCGGTACCACGATCACAAAAGCCGCGACGGGCATAAGTTGGCACGGTGCCAAGGTGTAAACCGCCAGTGACCAATCTATGGGGATGTCGTGAAATTCGAGAATCCCGGAATTCCAGGGGCAGTGCGGATTACCACAGGCAATGAGGGGCCGCATGTTGCCTTGTTCGGTGGCATACACGGCGACGAGGTGAGTGGGGTCCATGCAATCGAAAAACTGCTCTTTGATTTTTTTGGCGGAGCGCGGGCCCTGAAGCGAGGCAGGCTCACGCTGGTTCGCGGAAACGAATTGGCACTTGCAGCCGATCGCCGCTATGTGAAGCACAACTTGAACCGTCTCTTCCGGAAGGACTATGGCGCAGCAGTCGACAAGGCTTCTTATGAATTTGCGCGAGCGCAGCAGCTTAAGACAATCCTCGAAAACTGCGACTACTTTCTCGATCTTCACTCGGCGCCGATTGCACAAGAACCGTTTATGGTCGCAGAGCAAAGCGTGGCCGATTTTTTCGCGAGGCTTGGGGTCCCGCGTATCATTACCGGATGGAGCAAATTTTCCAGTGGAGCGATCGGCGGCGACGCCGAGAACTATGCCAGCGCGCACCACGCCAAATCCGCAACGCTTGAATCTGGGTCGCATTATGAGAAGCGCTCCATCGATGTCGCATATGGGGCGGCGACGGCGTTGCTTTCGCTTTTGGGACTGATCGCAAAGACCCATGAGCCACCGGCAAAGCAGGCCGAGATCATCGACATGTATGCGGTATTAACCAAGGATTTCGACGATTTCCGGTTCACCGACGCGGTCGAGAACTTTCAATTCTTGAAGAAGGGCGACATCTTCGCGCATCAAAATGGCCGCCCGTTAGCGGTCCTCGAAGACAGTTATCTCCTCATCCCCATGATTCCAGACCAGACCAAGATTGGCGAAGAAATCTGCTATCTGGGGCGCAAGCTCGCCGCCGCTTGAGCGTCCAGCTTCAGCGTGACATGAACAGTCTGGGAATCGCGCTTCACGACCGGTGACAAGCGGCTTTTCTCGAACACCTTCAACATTGGGGCATTGTTCGGCAATACCTCCGCAATAAGCTCTTTTAGCCCAGCGTCACGTGCAATCGCGGCAAGATGCTGCAATAGTGCTGCGCCGATGCCTTGCCCTTGGTATTGGTCGATCACCATGAAGGCGATTTCGGCCCTGCCCGGTTGCACGACGATGTAGCGCGCCCCGCCAACGATTGCCGGTCGTCCCCCTTCTATGACAACAGCAACCAAGGGGACGTGGTTCACGAAATCGACGTTCACGAAGAAATCGATTTCCTTATCCGAAAAGCTGCGTTTCGCACCGAAGAAACGCCAGTGAAGGGTTTGGCCGCTCGCGCGGCCGGCGGCCGTGACAAGCTCCGCGCGGTCCTCCGGCTTGAGGGCGCGGATTTCGAGCCGACGTCCGTCGCGAAGTGTTTCAGCCGCCATATATGTCGCTGCGGACATTGCAACTCCCGTTGATCCGGTCGAACTCGCGCGGCTCGCCGATGTCAGGTCAGTTCGCTTGCCAGCTTCGCCAGCGCCTGCGGTGAAATCAGACGCTGATTGATGATGGCGCCATCGTATTTTTTGGCGATCTCTTTGAATTTCCGCTCCCACACATTCTCGAAAAGTACAATGAGTGCGGTGTGATCCGGCGGCAGCTTTTCCGCAATCTTGTGGATATCGTCAGCCGAAAGGCCGAAATCACCTGCCGCCGCCGCTTGGATCGCCGCTTCCGCTTTGGATCGGGCGGATTTGGGTGCGCCAACGCTCCGGCTTGTGACCGCCGCAAGCAGCGCGTTGACCTCGGCCATATCTTCCTCTTCCTGTAAACTACTGCCTTCGATCGCCGAGATGTTGCCGCCCTTGTCCTTTCTCAGGCAAATGAAAGCGTCCGGCCTGACCGCACCGGTCTTGAACAAGTCTCTCATCTCGTTCAGAAGATCGTACGGCAGCAAGGCGCCGCGTAGCTGCGTGACGATCAGATTGAAGGAGCCAAATCTGAGGAAGTCGAGTGCCTCGAATTTCAAATCCTTCACGGCCTTGCGTTCGGCGGGCTTTTCACCCCGAACGAAAATCCCCACGTGCATCAACTTCGGGTTGTTCTGCACATCGCCACCCATCGAGTGATGCCAGTGGTCCTCGAATTGCTTTCGCGGCATGAACGCCTTGCTCATCCGCACATACGGGTCTTCGAAATAGACGTAGTCCTTGTCGACCTTCAGGACGACGATGTAATGACCGCTATCCCACTCGTCCTCTGCGCGCCGATTCCTGTCCTTGTGGCTGCGCCAGACTTGGGCCAGTGCGACCATTGGATGGCCCTGAGCCGTGAATCGCTCCACTTCATCGAGCGTGAGATTGTCCTTTGCGTCGGCCTTGAATCCCAACGCACGGGCGCCCTGCACGATGCCTTCGGGATAGGTTCCGACCTCGGAGGTGGTGTGCAAAAGCTTCATCAGCTCCGTTTCGTCCACGTCCTTTCCCCAATAGCTCAGCACCGCCTGGAGCGCCGACGCACCACAGGAGTATTCCGTAATCTGGCGAGTCTTCTTCAAGAGACGAAATTGATCCATGGCCCACTCCTCTCCCCCCGGCCCGATCCGATCCCGTTTTTGCGCTCGATGAGGTCAATTCTCACAGGTTTTCTGTTTGCCGAGAACCGTCGTTCTTGTCGTTGACTTGGATCAATGGAATTGGCACGGACACCCGAGCTGACGACCGTGCAACAATGAATATCTGGGCTCGTGCGGTGGATTTGAAGTTCCTGCCATTTTGGCGGCATTCGCGTTTAGGAACTTCAAATCCGAATACCACACGGGGCGGACGGCAAATTGTTGCACGGTTTGGCGATTGCGCGACCAGATTTCGACTGAAAAGATCGCATTTTTCAGGCGAACACTCACCGCACCCCCTCATTAAGACTATGGAGCAGCTCATCCGCTGCGACGCCGACAGGCTCGCCGGGGGCAAGGGTTGATGCCTGCTGCAGCCAGGGCCGCGCCGAAGTTTTGTCGCCCTGTGCCGCAGCACTCCGTCCGGCACGCAGATAAAGATCGGCGGCAGCGCCGCTGTCACCCGCACGGGCCGCCGCTTCGCCCTCGATCGCCAACACCCGTGCCAAGCCGCGATAATCGAACGTATCCTGACGCAGGGCGGCCGCGCGGGCCGCCTCACCTCGCGCTGACGCGAAGTCGCTGTGTCGCAGCGCGAGCCGTGCCGCCAATTCCGCTGCGTCGGCTTCAATCGATGGGGTGCTCGCAGACTTGAGACTCTCGGCCGCCGCGGTAAGGCCGCGCTCATCCCCCCGCGCGTCGGCGATCAGACCTCGCAGGAACGTTGCGCGCGCCGCGGCGTCCCTGTCCGCCGAATCCTGTATGCGCGCAGCCGCGGCATCTGCCTCGGACAAAGAGCCCGTCCGATAGAGTGCGGTTGCCTCGGCAAGCAGCAGGGCGGGAAACGGCGTGCTTTCGCGCCGCTTCAGCTCCGCGATCGTGGCGCGCGCATCGGCGAGAGCGCGGTCGGGCATGTTGGCGCGCAACTCCGCGACTGAAAGATTGTAGCCGAGGTCGCCGATGGCTTTGAGATCGTCGCGCTCCTGGGCGCGCGCCAGGGCGGCGCGGTACTCCGCGACGGCTTCGTCGACGTTTTCGAGATCGTAGGCGAGACGGCCGGCACGTTCGTCCCGTTGTAGTGTCGCATCGGTTGGCGGTGCGGGCGAGGCGGACTCCGTGCCGCCGCAGCCGTGGAGGAGAAGTAACGGCGTGAGCGCAAGGTATGCATGCCTCACGGGCGAACCTCCGTCGAAGGCAACGGCGTCGCAGGAACGGGTGGTGCACTTGCTCCACCGCCCAAAAGCCATAAGCTGCGAAGCTGAGCGAGGAGCTGCTCAAGTTCGTGGGCGGTCTGCTGCACCTGGATAATCAGGGTTGGCAGGTCCCGACTCGCGCTTTCGACGTTGTGGGTAATTTGCGGCGCCTGCTGCATGGCAAGTGCGAGATCGCGCGTCGCATCCTGAAGTGAAGCAAGCGAGTCGTTCGCCCGCCGCAATACGGCGGGCACACCTTCATTACGAGCGTTCAAGGTCTCGGTCAAAGTCGTGACGTTCTTCGAGGCGACTTCAAGTTGGTCCGTGATCCGACCGACACGAGCAACTGCATCGCGCGCCTCGTCGGCGGTATTTTCGAGGCTTCGCACCATCGATTCGTCGGTGAGGAGGCGGCCGATATCGCCTTCCCCTTTGTCGATGCGCTCCATCGTGTCGGCCAGCGCATGAGTGGCATGCTCGAAGTTGTCCAGGATCGGAAAGACTTTCTCGCGCACTTGATCGATCAGGGCGCCCACGTCTTCGGTCGGCGCTCGCTCCGTGGTCGCCTGAATCACCGCATATTTCCAGTCGAGTGGCTGTCCCGTTCCGCGGCTGATGTCGACGAAGGCAGCTCCCGCCACGCCGAAACGACGGCGGATGACTGCCTGACTGTCGCGACGGATGAAGGCGCGCGCCTGATCGTCGATTTCGGCCTCGGCGTACATCTGTTGGCTTGGATCGATGACAATCCGCCGTACCGTTCCCGCTTTGGTGCCGAGTACTTCCACATCGGCACCGACCGCCATGCCAGCGACCCCCGTCTCCGGCAGCACTATGCGCAAGACCGAAACGGTGCGAAACCAATCGCGCAGGACGCCTGCCTGAAGCACGATGCCGAGAAACACGAGCGTCGTTACCAAGACGAGGAAGCCGACCCACTCGTCGGCATGTCGCACCCGGATCATGCCGTGTGCCTCGCGGGTACGAGCCCGTCTTTCCCCAACCTCAGTCGATAGGTGGAGGGAACCGATGGGTCGCGCCAGACACGGTCGCTGCGCGTGAGCCAGATCGCGGCCGAACCCTGGCTGCGTGCGGTCGCAAGTGTATTGAAAAGCGGCAAAAGAAGATCGAGGAACTGCCCTTGAGTCGGGTTTTCCAGTAGAACCAGCGCCGGATCGCCGAGAAACGCCCGCACACAGGCCGCCCGGGCGAGATCGCTCGGCGACAAGTCGCCGGGGCGACCGATGGGGAGCCCGGGCAATCCGAATTTGCAGGCGAGGTCTATCGCCTTGTCGCGGAGTTCACGATGTTCATCGCGCGTGTGGTGAAGCTGAGGCAGGAGAATATTTACCGCCACATCCATGAATCCGATCCATCCGCCGGTCGCAAAGACACGGCCGATCCGGCCCCTGAGGGCGGCCGCATAGTGGTATGGCATTGCTGCCCAATCCCGGCCAAGAAAGCACGCGGTCCCTTCGGCCAAAGCAACGAGGCCGCAGCATAAGTCGGCAAACCATTCTTCGCGCGTGTAACCTCGCTGATCGATCAAGGCAAGTTCGCCCGGCATCAGGCGAAAGTTTATCTTTGGCGCCCGGCCTCCGCCCGGCTCACCGACGGGGCGGGCGTCCGCAAGGTCGAGGACGGGTTGCACACCGTTCATGCGTCAAACCGCAAGACTCAATGTGACGCTCGACAGCAGGATTGAGACCACGCCACGCACAAATCCGCGCGGCAACAGGTGCGCCACGTCATCGCGCGTGCCGGCGGTCAAGCCAGTCAGACAGGCGGTCAACGCGACCAGCAGCCCGATCACCATCATTTTTACCGGAAAAACGACGAAGTCCGGCGCGCGCATGGCAAGCAGGACGCCATTGAGGAAGGACCAGACCGACATGGTCACCGCACCCAGCAAGCTGCCAGCGACAAAGCCGCTAATGAGTGCCGTCAGCACGAAAAAGATGCCGAGTGTAAAAGATGCCATCACGAACGCACAGGCACGCGGCAACACAATGAGCTGAAACGGATCGACGCCCTGGGACTCGAGTGTGCGCACCTGTCCGCCGATCTGCAGTGCGCAAATTTCGGAAAGTGCAAACATGCCGCTGCGGCCAAGCAGGATTAAACCGACCAGAACGGGCGCCACCTCCCGTATCAGGACGGTAACCAGCACCGGGCCAATCAGCTCTTCCTCCCCCGCAGCGCCGAGCCAATAGAGCGCTTGGTAGACCATTGCGAGTCCGATCAAGGCTGCCGTGACCATAACGGTCGCAAGCCCGCCGCCAACCGCTTGGCGCAGCGCCCGACGGAATTCACCGCGCACCGTGCGTCGCCACGTCGCCGGCTGCATCGCCTCCCGAGCAACACCATAGGCAAGTGAGCTGAGCATCAGGACGAAGATCGCGCGCCGACGAACTGCCCTACCAATCAGTGCTAGTCCGCGCCTGACCGAACCGTGCGGCTGTCGCGCGGCGGTGTACCCTGTGTCCGGACTCGATCGCGTCGACAAATCCATTTTCAGAGCCGCCCTGCCAGCACGAACGTGCGCATCTCTCCGATATGTTCGAGATAAAAGCTTCCGCGTGGCCGAAAGAGGAAATCGTGGCGCAGCTGCCCGTACGCGGCTTCCGTTACCTGGACCGTCCCGGGCAATGCCGATGCCGCCATTGATTCCGCGGTATGCACGGCTTCGCCCCACAGGTTGAAGATGCGTGGCTCCTTGCCGACTGTACCGCCGATGGCCATGCCACAGTCGACACCGATCCGGAAATCCTGTTCCCGGCCGTCCTCTTCGAGCAGGGCGGCGCATCGGTCCCGCACCGCCACAGCGGTATCGGCAATAATCGTGACCGCCGTCGAATTTTGTTCCTCGAACCCAGCGGCCGCGACCACATTGTTGCCCACGATCTTGAGATATGGAATGTCGTGCTCCGTCGCGAGTTCCTGCAACGCGCAAACCACGTTGTCGGAAAGCGAATTGGCGCATCCAGACATGCGCGCGGCCATCGTGACCGGATCGGTAAATTCGAGCACCATGACGGCAACGCCGGAATAAACATCTCCGGCAATGTTCGCCGCTTCAATCTCGCGGATCCGCAGGTCGGCAGTGAAACTGCGCTCCCCACTATGCGCCGCGGCTTTTGCTGCGGTTGTGCTCGCACGCTCCAGACTCGCGGCCGTGGCGGTGCCTAGAGCCATGCGCGGTGCCAGCATGTTGGCAGCCGCGCGGATGAAATCCTGATTACCGGTAACGCCGGTTGCGTGTTCCAGCCAGATTGCGCCGACGGAACGCTCGTCCTGCCGGAGCGGAACGAGCATGAAAACGCGGGTGCCGACGGGTTTCATCAGCACACGATGGATTTCGGCCGTGCGCCTGTCCCGTGACGCGTCGGGCACGACGATCTCGTCGCCCTTCGCGAGGGACGCGAAGAATTGGGGGAATTCGTCGCGATGAAGCTCCAGGCCATCCACATGGCCGCGCGTCTCACGGTCGAAAATATCCTCGCAGCGCAAAATCCGGCCACTCTCGGCAACGCGCCAAATGGCGGCGCGCCGCGCGCCCTCCACGTCAGCGAGGGTTTCAGTCAAGACCCGCGGTGGTTCGTTCAGCGCTGGGTCGTACCGGGCCGCGGCGGCGGCAACCGTCGCAAGCGCGGCACTTTGCCGATTGATGGCATGTTGCCGATCGAGCAACAAGCGCCCCGTGCGATCGGCGCGGAATCCTTGTCGGACCAGCAGTAGCGCGAGGACGACGGCGACCGCGACGATGATCAGCGACATCGCCAGCCCTCGACGGAGGTTGCTCTTGACGAATCCGATGAAGTCGTCTTCCGGCACCACGATCAGCGTCGACCAGTCGCGATTTGCAAGTTGCAATGGCGTGACCGCCGTAATGTAGTACCGGCCGTCCACCTCGATGACGCGGCGGCCTGGCCCCTCGACGCGAAAGTGATCGTAAGCGCTGGTCAGCACCGCATCGCCGAGTTCGTCCGCGCGCACGGTGGTCAACACGCCGTTGGTTTCGCGCAGGAGCGCTTTTCCCTCCGGCCTCGCGATCATTTGGCCGCTGTTCTCCATGATGATGGCGCGTCCATTTTTGCCGATCTCAAGCGTGGAAAGAAAATTGGAAAGTGCGGCCAGCGTGATATCGACGCCGAAGACATAAAGACGACCATCGGATTCCACGTGGCGGACGGAAACCGTCAGGCCCGGTTGCCGGTCGCTATAGAAGACGTAGACTCCGGTCCAGAATTGGCCATCGGTCTTTTGAGCGCCGATGAACCAAGGCCGCGTGCGCGGATCGAAATCGTTCCTAGGATCCTCCTCCCGCCCGATCTCCTCGCCATCGGCATTACGATGGACCCAGACGGCTTGGCGGGAGCCGGGCGCGTTGTCGATGATCTCCTCATCGACGCCGCCGGCAGCACCTCGGCGCACCAGGACATAATTCCCATCCGCATCGGCAAAACTGAAACTGTCGAGCTGAGGCGTTTCCCTGAGAAAACTTGCCGAGAAGTTTTCAATTGCCGGCAGGCGCTTGCCGATTGCCTCACCCTTCATCAGGTCGCGCGCGATCTTCACGGCGCGGACCGCAGGGCCCAGATAAGCGGACACTTCCAGTGCGATACGATCGCCGACCGTGTCGATCAGGTTGTGCGACAAGGCCAGCACGCCATTGCGGTTTGCGCGATTGGCGTAGAGCCCGATGGTCAGGATCGTCGCGATCATCAGTAAGACGCCGACGACCGGAACACCGACTCGCAAGATGGCGCGACGTCGACGGCGTCGCTCTTCGAGCGGTTCCACGCTGATATCGACAATCTGATTGGCGACGGTCATGACGTGCTCCATCTGGAGCGGCGCTCAACCCTCGAGCGAGCGAAATGAGCGCACGGTTAGTCCGGCGCTCTCGCGTTTCGTGAGGATTGTAAAGTCATTGCGCCCAAGGTCCTGGCTTGCACGAGTTGCATTTGACGGGGTTCATTGCTCGATTCACCCCAACTCGCGAACCGAGCCAATATTCGTCTGCTAAATTAGCACTCTAGCCAAAACGAGGGCTAGAAAAAGTATTGCGCTTTGAACCGCAGCTTGTCGGCAGTGCCTCCTTCGGGAGATTTGCCGGTAACAAGAGAACATGACTCGGCCCCGTGATTGCGAGTTGCAGCAGACCGGACATACCCGGCCTCCGAAACGGCCATCGCCGGCCGAGCGCCGAGTGGCACGCCTTGACACCACGACTCGTATCGAGTGCCAGAATCGTGTTGACTCGACATCCCTGGAATTATCACATTGCAGTTTCAACCAGATCGCTTGAGGGGCACTGAGATGCACCGTTCGCGTCTATGCGCCGCGTTGATCGACTGCAACACCTCCGATGTGGACGAGGCCGCTCGCTTCTGGGCCGAAGCGCTGGGCCGTCCCGTAGACACCAAACATCCGAACAGCCGCGGCAATTATCGCATGTTGGAGACTCCGGTCCACGAACTCATCGTCGAAATCCAGCGCGTGAACCACGAGAGTCGCGTCCATCTGGATATCGAGACCGACGATATCGCCGCCGAAGTCGCGCGTCTGGAGAAGCTAGGCGCCAAAGTGGTGGACCGATTGAAGCGCTGGGTCGTAATGCAGGCGCCGACCGGCCAGCGCTTCTGCGTCGTGCGAGCGCAACGTCCCGGTTTCTCGGAGAACGCCAATCGCTGGGACTAAATAATAATCCCTGTCATCTGCGAACTCGCATTTCATATCTCAGTTCAGTGCGCGTTCTGGCCCCGCGCCATCCGGTTATTCCGCGTCCAATTATGGCACACCTGCGACGTGTCACGGGGTCGTTCGAAGATTTGCTTCCTGGGGAAAAGCAGGCAACTCAGAAATCCAATCCGTACGACCGCCAATGTCCCGATCCGGACATCGACAATCCATGTCGCCATTACACGAGGCAGGACTCATGCCAAAGCTACCAGCACTTTGTCACCTCCGTCGGCCACACCTCGCGTATGGACGCATTCATGGGGCCATTGGCGTCTCTGACGGATCGACTAAGCTTCCCGAACGATCTCTATCCTGTGGCCCTTCCTCTCGAATGTCAGGGCAAGCGAGCGCCGGTGTTCGTCAAACCACAGGGCGCCGTTGATAAAGCTCTCGAACGAGAACCCGCTTCCCTGAATAGTCCTGCGGCCGATCCTGGCGGATTTCTGGCTCAATGGTTGCACCGAAAGCGTGGCGAGCTCCCCAGTTGCGGGAACTATGATATGCGGATGATTCAAGATTTCCTTATTCCAAAAGCTGGCGCCGATAGCATCTCCGGGAACGGTTCGTTCGCCGGTCGGTCCGGTTACGACGAAATTGCCGCTGTCATCGCGCTTTGCCGAGACGTGCGTCGTATCGCCATCGTCGTTGGTAATGTACTCGCAGGCGATTAGCTTGCCATCCTTCCAGTCTTCCTCCCCACATTGCTGGAAGCGATAGAGCGTCACGAATGCTAGCTGCAATCTAATATTCAGTGTCGACATCGCGGTGAAACCGTGCTCGCGGGGGACAAAATCAATATCTTGGGTGCCGCTGCGGGATCCGTCCACGAAGGCTAAAAACCGCAGTGACTTCGGAGTTTGGTCGTCCGATGCTGCCTCCCCGCGCCCGGCAAGGGCCATTGCCCCGCTCAGGGCAAACACGCCTAACATTCGCCGGCGACCCAAAAGGTGCGAAAGGCGATCTCTCGGCTCGGCGCATTGTGTGGTTTGCGTCGCGGCTCCCATCGCTGTCCTCCACGATACTGCCCACTAAAGCTCCAGACTAATACGTATTCCTCACGCTAAGCGTTTATGCCAAACACTACAATACGATTTGAAGGCACCTCGCGTTGGACAGGGATACGCCGGCACCGCGACGTTCGGCGCCATCATCCTGCATCAAATCCTGGCTTGAGACTGGTGAATGAACAATCTGCAGGGCTTGTGGCAAAAAGGTCATCGAAACCGACCGGCCATGCTGCTTCTGTCGCTCGGCAAGAGTAAGCATCGAGGTAAAGAAGCCGGACGCCGGCGCTCTGAATTTATGGCCCCCGATCTCGCTCCGTCGGCTCCCACTTGCCGCGAACCTGATATGCTTCGTCGCCTCCGGGCCACGGGGGCATCGTCACAACGACGAACTGAAGCGGCTCATTGCCAAAAGCGCGAATTTGAAATCGGGTCCCAAGTGGAATCGTAATGCATACGCCCGAATCGACAGGGATCACTTCCTCATGTTCGTCCTGCTGTCGCCACATCTCTCCGCGTCCACCCAGAAAGTACCAAATTTCCTCAATCGTTCGATGGACGACAGCGATGGAAATTTTGCCGGGAGCCAGTTCAAAATGCGCAAAGCTTCCTCCCTTGAGTCGAAGCAACGTCCGCACATCCGTCCCGTCCGGAGCGACATCTCCAGGCTCAACGGGCAGACGCTTCGTCTCGAAATCGGGCATTTCGGCCTCCAGTTCTCGTCGGCGCGCTCCAATAGGTGGGCTGAGGGCCTCGCGACCTGTGCATAATGACGAGAGGTCGTTGTGGCGTGGTGCGTGGCCCAAATTCGAATAGCGGGTCATTCAAGGCCGGATTCCACACGCCACCGGGCAGCCGTCACCGTCGGTTCCAGGCTGAGGCGGCCGACGATCTGCTCAAGTGCTGCATCCGCGCGACTGACCGAGGCCAAGGTAGCGCCTACTTCGACGAACTCCATGTTTTCGATGTTCGCACTGTCCAAACGTCGCAAGCTTAGTGCGCCGCCGGCAACGCCTTGCAGCAGCAGTGCGCGAATATGCGCTTCGTCAACGCCCCGGCAAACGACGGTCACGACGTACTGCGTCTCGCCGTCCTGTATGGGCTTCGCTCCACGATTGATCAGTCTTACAAGGGGCCGCAAGAACAGGTTCGTGACGACGACAAAGAAGGCTGCAATCGCGGCCTGCCACAGGAAGCCAGCGCCCGAGAACACCCCGACAGCGGCAGAACACCATAATGTCGCAGCCGTGTTGAGACCGCGGACATTCACCCCTTCGCGCAAGATCACACCCGCGCCAAGAAAGCCGATGCCGGATACGACTTGCGCGGCAACTCGCGTTGGGCTGCTGTCAGGCTGTATCATCCCCGAAAAGATCACGAAACTTGCCGCACCTATTGCGACGAGCGCATTCGTGCGAAGCCCCGCCATGCGCTGCCGCCACTGTCGCTCGAAGCCAATAATGCTTCCCAGCATCAAAGCAACGGCGATTCGAACGACTGTTTCCTGCCAAGCCATGACATTCGCCTTAATCTCGATCTGACATCTTATAACTTGACCGTGGCAAGGACCTCGCCGGGGCACGATCGCACCGCCGGGGTACCATTTGCTGCGACGACCCTGGCAGCTGCCCGTTTTGCGCTGTGCCCCGCGGCGCCAAAGCCGATCACGCTCGGGAGCCGTTTTGCGAGTGCCCAGCGCATTACGAGGGCAAATCTCGCATTTTCGCTATCCGCTGCCGAATCTCGCGAGACGATCCAGGTCGCTTTCAGACTTTTCGTCATGGCGCGTCACCGTTTTTGGCCGCCCGAGCGCGTTGGGGACGACAGATGCGAACGTGCATTCGCCTTTGCCCGCCAACACCGATTTGGCGCTTCGTCAATGGGCGGTCTGCCAGTGCTGGGCCGCCTTGCATCTGTGGAGCCCGTTGAGGCGCTCAGCCGCCTGTCGCGAGCTGAACGACACGGACGATCACAAGCCCGCAAGCGCCGATCAGATAGCCGCGCAGAACGATCATCCACATCCGATTGAGCAGCGTGAGCTTTGCGGGCTCAAGCGTTTCGAGTGGGGGCATGTACCAGGTGGCCCGCGCTCTATGTTCCCTACGCAAATCGGCACGACCCTTGTCACGACGCCGGTAGATCTCGCTGACAAGGAAAATAACGACCGCGACGATGCTCCCGCCCACCAGGATGTCGACGATGGAACCCCCGCTCATTTCCGGATATAGAACGGATGCGGTAAGGATGAGCGACAGCATGACGAGGACCGCGATTACCGTACCCGTGAAGAGATTGACCCAACGCCTGTTCACCCACGGCCCAAGCACTGCCTTATCGTTGCAGAGAAGCAGGAGAAAGACGGTGGCGCTCGGCAGCAAGACGCCCGCGAGGGTCTGCACCGCCTCGGTCAAGAGGCCGAGTGGGGCATTGGGGATGAGCACGAGTGCCGCCGCTCCTGCAATAAGCCCGCCATAAACGGCGTAGAACCCCTTGGCCTGTGCCGGCTTGCGATGCAGTGAATGCCTGAGAGATAGGACGTCCCCGATTGCATACGCGGTCGAGAGAGAGACGGCGGCAGCACCGATGATGCTCGCGTCGATGAGGGCGAGTGCAAACAGCACCCCCGCCACTGGTCCCGCGTATTTTTCAAGACCGACCGCGATGCCGCCTGCATCGGTGAATTTACCGAACTCGGGTGTCCCATCGAACGCCGCCGCGGCAAAGGCCATCATGGCGACACCACCGATGATCACGATCACGATGCCGATGATGAGATCTGCTCGCTCGTAATTGACGAAGCGCGAGGTGAGCCGCTTATCGACCACATAGCTCTGCTGGAAGAAGAGCTGCCACGGCGCCACTGTTGTCCCGACGATCGCGATGATGAGAAGCATCACGTCGCTGAGTTCGCCCTCGGCTGGAATCCGCGGAACAACGAAGTCGCGGGCAATCTGCCCGAGCGGGGGATGCACGATGAGGATGATTGGAACGAGCAGGAAGCTGCCCGCGACCAGTATCAGCGAGAAGCGCTCGAAGCGGCGGAAGTTGCCCGTACTCGCGGCGGCGACCACGAGGAGTGCCGCGATCGGTATGCCCCAAATCTTCGGCAGGCCGAGATAATCGAGTGCCAGGCTGATGCCGATGAACTCGGTCACGATGGTGAGGCCGTTCAGGACGAAAAGATCGATCACGCTGAAAGCGCCCCAGAACTTGCCAAACCTCTCGAGGATGAGCCTCGCATGTCCGACGCGCGTAACGGCACCGAGACGCAGGACCATCTCCTGGTTCACATAAAGCACCGGGATCAGGAGCAAGAGCGTCCACAGGAGGGCGGTGCCATAGTTCTGGCCGGCCTGCGTGTAGGTTGCGAAGGCGCCTGCGTCATTGTCGCCGACCATGACGATGAGGCCGGGGCCAAGGACGGCGAGGAGCGTTACGAGACGCGCGCGCCAAGTGTGCCGCGGGGCGGTATCGTGCTGGAGAATAGTGCCGAGTGCGCCGTGGATATGGCCGACATGCGCCTCATCCAGTGCAGCACCCCGGCTTACGGTTGCTTCGGTTACGGTCATTGTGCGTACTCCGTGAATATTGAGGCTCGGGTCGCGAGCCGATTTTCTTGTATGTTTCGCGCCGCCGTCCCGATGATGCCTACGGGATCGGCGATCGGTTGCACAAACCTAGGGTGGGTCGCGAAAATCGCCGTAGCGACGGATGCCCCGGACTGTGCGCATTTGCTTGCGGCGGACGCGCGAGTGGAAAATTGTCTGTGCGGACCCCATTTGCGGTGAGGTGCTGGGGCCACTATGCTGTCTTGCTGTCAGCCGCGTGTCGCGGCAGGTGCATCGCGTACGGGCGGCGAGGTGATGATTGGCGCCGTCAATCGGTCGGACCGGCGATAGCCGCGCGCCCGCCGACGAACGCAAACTGAAGACATTGGTCGCGAAGGACCCACGGGCAAAAATGCTTCCCATGACTCACCCAACTCGCCGGCCCCGACAGCGGGAAGCGCGGGTGAATCACGGGCGGACTAGGCAGAAGCCGGTCTCTCGCCCTTCACCCCGCCCACGCCGCAGGCGCCGAAACGGATCTCCGGTTTGTGCCCCGATGAGACCCCGTGGGCGTTCATCGAGGCGGTTCTACTATGGCAGTCCATTTTCGTCTCAGCTGTTGTGCACGGTCGATGGAGCCTCGCCCCATCCGATAACCCGCCCATACACGGCGGAAATCGTGCCCGACCGAAACGGCAGGGCCAGCCCGCTATATACCATCCCGGGGTATAGTACAACGGTTTTTGTGAGGGGAACTCAATGACCCATCAGCTGGATCATGAACAGAAGAAATTGATCAACCGCGTGCGCCGGATCGCCGGCCAGGTCGATGCGATCGAACGCGCGATTCAGGAAGATAGCGACGGCGCACAAACGATGCAGCTCATCGCAGCATGCAAGGGTGCCCTCGATGGCTTGATGGCCGAGATCATTGAAGATCACATTCGCCACCACATGATCGAACGGCAGCAGAAGTCGGGGGGAGTCGATGTTGCCGCTGCCGAGGAGTTGATTGACGTGGTGAAGGCGTATCTCAAGTGAATATCGTGAACCCCGGGCGCCGACATTTTGAGCGACGTTGGTAGTGAACCGGGCTGGCGCGTTTGGTCCGATGATAGTGGGCCCGATGCGCATCTCAATGAGTTCATTCCCCGGTATGTGACCCTCTCGATCCTTCGACGCCACCGCTGCAGTTGTTGGTCATTTATGTTAATCGTGCAGGAGAGCCCCTAGCCTGGCCGTCGATGCGAGGTCGAGGATGAATTTGGAAAGCCCGGAGGAAGGTGCTGCACGAAAGCGACCTGGCCAACGCGTGGTCGGCCGCTGCCTTTGCGGTGCGGTCGAACTAGAGATCGAATTTCCCGCTTTTTGGGCTTGGCACGATCACTCCGCGGCAAGCCGTCGTGCGCACGGTGCCGCCTATGCGACCTATATCGGCTGCTGGCGCAAACACATTCGCGTGGCAAAAGGCCGAAGAAGCATCGCTCGCTTCGAGGATACGAAGACGAAGTCGACCCGGAGCTTCTGTTCCCGGTGCGGCACGCCGCTACTCTACGAGCGCAAGCGTTCGCCGCACATGGTCAATATCCCGCGGGCGCTTTTTACGGGACGTACGGGCCGGGAGCCCCGCTATCACGTCGCCATCGAGGAGCTTCAGGATTGGGCCTACACGGGTAAACGACTTGTTCCCCTCAAAGGTTACCCCGGTGTCGTCTGGGAACGCCCGAAATCGCGCAAGCGTCCACGCGACGTCGATATTCTTGAATTCCTCGACCGGCAGGACTTGGCCGCGCGTGTTCGAGTCGATCGGTGAAAGCAACGACGTTGGATCGGGTCAACCTGCCTCAGGTTCCAACGTCCATCTTCCTTCACGCTGGCGCCCCAACATCTCGTCGCCGCACAGGGCGAAGAGGCAATCATATTCAGGCGGCCTTCGAGCGTTTCGCGCGATGCCGACGATTTGGCATAGCAGCCTGAATTCGCGAGAGCTCCTTCGACAGCGCTGCCTCTGCCCTTTTTTCCATTTCTCGATAACTGCGAACGAGGTCGCGGCCGAACACAGTAAGCCGAGCGCCGCCGCCGGCTTTCCCGCCCTGCCTGGTCGATACAACCGGCTCTTTGAACAGCCCGTTCAACTCATCGACGAGCAGCCAAGCACGCCGATAGGACATGGCCATGGCGCGG
Organism: Alphaproteobacteria bacterium; assembly: GCA_035625915.1. NCBI lineage: Bacteria > Pseudomonadati > Pseudomonadota > Alphaproteobacteria > Alphaproteobacteria bacterium. Next base: position 19,026 of record DASPOR010000051.1, read on the forward strand.
CCGGCCGCCGAGATCGATCCGGTCTCTGCGATCAACTCAAGCAAGCGAATCTTGCCCGGACCAATGGCGGCGTCGGGCGAGAGGTCGATACGAATCCACAGCTTCAGCATCGTAGGATCGTAGCACTTGAGCTACGCACGCGCTAATGCTCGGCAACGAGGTGACTCGGACCACGCGTTCTCCAATATAGCGCCGATCAATGCCTTACTTGCTCCGATCGCGAAAGAAGCACTCGATTTCATTATCCGACGGAATGAAGCACTCGATACGAATCTCTTCCAAAGTGACGTCCTGGGCGTACGGAGCATGCTGATGGTTGTGAAGTGCAACCACCTGTCAGTTCGCGATGAACGGCCGCAGGCCATCGGGCGAAAATAGCGCGTCCGTCAGATCGATTCCGTCGACAGACGGGTCGACCCGCGGTGGGCTGGTGAGAAACTGGCTCAACCGCCCGGCACGGTCATTGACACCCAAAAGATTCCACCGTCGACCGATCACGTAGGCCGGAAACGGGTCCTGCCGGGAACGCCACGTTCCTGTTCGGCCTTTGTCATCTTCGGCCATCGGGTCTCGTTTACGTAGAGTGTCAGGAGGTGTTGCATGTCGAACCTCCGTCATGGATCCCGGGCGGACACATTGCCCGGCCAACACAATGACGCTCGAGTGCCCGCGATTTGGACATTTGTCGACGGGTGCAGGCATGATTGCGCGGGGTACCGACCGCTTCGGTCGAAAGACCAATGCTAAGTTCTGGTATCGAATACCGCTCGTCACGACAAGGACGCACATTGGCGTTCTCCTCCCGCGGGGTCATCGGATTTTGAAGCTCCTGCCGCTTTCGAGGGTGGCGCCGAGCGGGGGAGCGTAGCAATATCCGCCGGCGCCCATCACCCGGCGGCTGAGAACGGAGTGCGCGATCGTGACGACAAGCGTTACGAACAAGGGGACAATGGCGTCCTGGCTCGACCGCCTCCCATGGCTGGGGCCAATCGTGCGTACCGGCAGGGCGGCACACAAATGGCGGCTTTTCGTCCGGCTCGCCCGCAAGGACGAGATATTCGTCATCCTCCTCGCGGCGATCATCGGCGCACTCGCCGGCGGGGGTTCCGTGGTATTGCGCAAGCTGGTCGTCTGGCTTCAGCGCGTAACGCTCGGCGTATCGGTCGAGGGGCATCCCGACTGGACGAGCAACCTGCATCAATGGCGCGTCCTGACCGCCCTTTGCGCCGGTGGCCTCGTCTATGGCCTGGCGATTTACTTTTATCGTCGTTGGCGTCCTCGTGAAATTTTTGACGCGATTGAGGCAAACGCGCTCTACGGCGGGCGCATGTCACTCACCGACAGCGTGGCGATCGCTGCAATGACCGTCGGCTCCGTCGGCATCGGGGCGTCGGTGGGGCTCGAAGCTGGGGTCACACAACTCGGTGCCGGAATGGCGAGCTGGATCGGGCAGAAACTCAAGGTGCGTCGCGCGACCTTGCGCACCCTTGTCGGATGCGGTGCGGCGGCCGCTATCGCCGCGAATTTCAACGCCCCGCTCGCCGGGACTTTCTATGCTCTAGAACTCATCATGGGTGGATATGCGGTTGCCGCCCTCGCTCCCGTGACCATCGCGGCGATCATGGGCACGTTCATTTCGCGTACCGTATTCGGAACGGCGCCAATCTTCGAGGTCGTCGGTGGTATGCGGATCGCGGGGCCGGATTATGCGCTATTTGCGGTCCTCGGCCTGGCAGCCGCGGTCGTGGGCGTTATCGTCATGCGCATTGCCACGATCGTCGAAGCATGGTTCAGCCGCGTGACGGTTCCGTCTTGGGCCCGCGTCGCTATTGGGGGGCTCGTGCTGGCGATGATCGCAAGCGCTTTTCCCCAAGTGCTCAGCAGCGGACACGGCGCTATTGCAGAGACCGTCAATCAGAAATTCGATCTCGAGATGCTGGCATTTCTCGTATGCGCGAAAGCCCTCGCGTCCTCGATCAGTATCGGCAGCGGCTTCCGCGGCGGCCTTTTCAGCGCATCGCTTTTTCTCGGAAGCCTCCTCGGCGGCACTTTCGGATTGCTTCTAGCTCTCTGGGCGCCGGGTGCATTAGCCGACTATATCGCCTATACGCTCGTGGGCATGGGAGCGCTCGCTGCCTCGATTGTGGGGGCGCCCATCACCATGATTCTCCTCGTCTTCGAAACCACACTCGAATATCCGATCGCGATCGGCGTGGCAGTCGGTGTGATCGTCGCAACCGTCGCAACCCGGCGCTGGTTCGGATATTCGTTCGCAACCTGGCGTTTTCATGTGCGTGGAATGGATCTCCACGGCGGATACGATGTGGGCAGGTTGACGGATCTATCGGTGCGCCATGTGACGAGCCGGGATCTCTTGCGCGTATCGGCGTCGATGCCACTCGACACGCTCGCGAGCTTATTCCTGCTCGGTCGGACAAAAATCGCTTACGTCGAAAAGGAGGATGGGACGCTGCTCGGTGTAGTCGATGCCGCCGATATCAGTCACATGCTGCTCGAACACCCACAGGAGCCCGTCGCGAAAGTGTTAGGGAATGACCCCCCACTCGCCCTTACGCTCGACGACCGGCTCACAACCGCGCTTGAATTTTTCGAGCGAGCACAGCGTGACGTCGTCCCAGTGGTCGCCTCGCGCGACAACCCTCGGCTTGTCGGCTGCGTTCGTGAGGTCGACGTGTTTCGACGATATCTCGAGGAGGCCGAAGGCATTCGCCGCGAGGATGTCGGCGACGTCGACTTTTTCAGCGTCCTGATGTCGCGCCGGCGCCGAACGTAGAGCTCGCCAAGTACGATATCGAATCGCCAAGGCTTTTTCAGCGGTACCGTTGTGCAAAATTCGGGAAGTGAGGGATGGGTCGGGTCAGGGAGAGAACGCCGCGATTACCCCGAGCGACTTCAAGAGGCAGATGTGTGAGAGGGACGCCGGGTCGAAACGGCAAACGGCACTCTGGCCCGTTCTCAGCTTCCCCAGGCGGCAGGTTGGGCGGCATCGCCACGCATGACTTTGCCAAGTTTCTCGATTGCACGCGCCTCGATCTGGCGCACCCGCTCGCGCGACACGCCGTAATGCAGGCCCAGATCCTCAAGCGTTTTTGGCGCATCGCTCAATTGGCGTTCGATGAGAATCTGGCGCTCTCGCGGCCGAAGCGTGCCGAGGGCGAACTCAAGGCGCTTGTGCCGTTTCTCCGCTTCGTCTCGATTGAGCACTCGAAGCTCCGGGTCCTCGTCTTCGTCAATCAGGAAATCCTGGCGCTCAGTCTCACCGCTGGTGTCCATCGGTTCGTTGAGCGAGGCGTCCCGCCCGCTCATCCGGCGGCTCATTTCGATTACTTCCGACTCGTGGACGCCCAACGTTTGGGCGATGGAGCGCACAGTCTCGGGCGATAGATCACCGCCGTGGATTTCCTCGTGCTTCGCGGCAAGGCGGCGGAGATTGAAGAAAAGCCGCTTTTGCGAAGCTGTCGTACCCATGCGCACCAACGAACTCGAGCGCACAACGAGATCCTGGAGTTGCGCACGGATCCACCAAATTGCATATGTGCTGAGCCTAAATCCGCGGTCGGGATCAAAGCGTTCGATCGCTTGCATGAGCCCGAGGTTTCCCTCGGAGATCAGCTCCGCAAACGGCAATGCGTACCCTCGAAATGAACGCGCCACTTTGACGACGAGGCGAAGATGACTGCCGACAAGGCGGTCGAGCGCCTTGCGATCACGCCGGTCGCGCCAGCGCCGGACGAGCTCGATTTCCGCTTTGGCGTCGAGCATCGGATAGCGCCTGACTTGCGCGAGATAGCTACCGAGATCGGGATCGCTCGGGATGGAACGGCTGCTCACGCGCAATGTCCTTGCCTGGCAACTGGCCCCACGGGCCGCTGCCGCGCTCGCTCGAGGCTGACAACATGCTGCATCGATTTGCTTATTGCTTTGCTCGCGGTTTTCAGATTGTCGCCCAGACGACTGCCGGCGTCAGGCGGTGCGTATCCTGCTTGCAGGAGAATGACCGATATATGGGTACCGCCTCAAAGCGTTCAAGAGGTTTTCCCCGGATGCCACCCCCCCTCCACGCCTGCACAAAGTAGCCCCGCCGCGAGCGCGGCGGGGCCAAGGTGGAGGAAGCGGCCCGTGGACGCACACCGCGTGCCGCTCCGGGGAGCGCAAATGCCGTGCTGTAGGGAAAGTGGGCGTCCCGATTCACGGTATCTGCGCCAGGGATCAAACTCGTGCGCGGCTTGGACCAAGCATCCGGATAAGCTCGATCGAGCCGAATATCTCGTCCGTCCAACCGTGCGCGGCCGCCAAGTCGAGGCTCTCAATGAGACCCGACCAACCGCGTTCATGCAACCGACGCTCTATGCTCTTATGCACTTGGTTGGCAAGGACGGCGTTGCCGTTCTGCTCAAGCGAACGCGGCCCCAGATAAAGGAGGCCGATCCTGCCATCTGCTAGACGACCGACCGACCCGTACCGGCTCAGCGCATCCCCAACCGCCTCGGCTGCCGAACCGCGCGAGACTTCCCCGAGGCCAACCGCGAACATCGAAACGGGAATATGCACGCCGCGCAGCATGCGCAAGCTCCGTTCGATATCCGCATCGAAGGCGTGCCAAGGGAGGAGCGTGTCGTTGTCGATCAATATGCCTGCCGCACTCGGCGACCTGCGCAGGCTTGTAAACAACGACATCAAAGAAATTCCTCCCGCGGGCGACCCGCGCGGTCTACTTCACAATATCGATTTAGCATCGGGCCGCGGCCTTAAAGGGAACAAGATTGGGACATTATTGAGACTAGAGACGTGTTCTATCCCGGTGAAACGCATCGCGTTTCTTGCGGGGCTGAGCTTCTCGCTTTGCAGATGAGGTGCTTCGATCAGCGCGCGAGCGGCAGCGCCACGACCACCCGGAAGCCTCCCTCGGCCCTGTTCTCGGCTGCGACGACGCCGCCCATCGACTCGACATTGCGCCGGACGATCCAGAGCCCGAGTCCATAATGTACCTTGCCACCCTGCGGCTCGCCCGGCGGCGGATTATTCGCCACTTCCGCGGAACGCAGCGAGACGAAACGCTCGAATATCTGCTCGATCTTGTCGGGTGCGACACCTGGTCCTTGATCGCTGATCGAAAGTTCCGCAACCCCGCTTCGGGCACGTAGGATGACCTCGATCTCGCCGTTGAGAGGAGAAAAGCTGAGCGCGTTTTCGCATATGTTCTGCACGATGGTTTCAAGAAGCGACGGCGCGCCAATGACGACAAGGCCCGGCTCGATGCGCGCGACGATGCGGACTCGCCCAGGCTCGTGCGCCTCGCGATATTCCTCCGCAATCTCCTGGACAAGCGCTGAGAGGGGTACGGGTTCGTGTGGCGGATTGATCGAATCGGCAATGGTCTCGTCCAGTCGGCGGGAGGCGGAGACGAGCCCGTCGAGTCGCTCGAGCGATCGATCGATGATGTCGAGGGCTCGCAGCGTGCGCGGATCGTCCCTGGTAACACCGCGCCTGAATGGCTCGAGCGATTGCGCGATAATTCCGATCGGAGTCTTGAAGGCGTGAGCGGTCTCTTCGGCGGCGAAACGCAGCGCCTGAGCGGACGAGCGCAGTGTCGACACGAGCCTGTCGAACTCCTCCGCGACCCAGCTCAGTTCGGGAATTCGGTTCAAGGAGGAGAAGGTGCCGCGTAACTCGCGACCCGTGCGAAGGTTGCGCGCGAGCCGTCCGAAGCGGCGCAAGCTCAGGCCCGCCTGCATGAAGAGGACAGTCACGATGAGTGCCATGACGAGATAAATCGCCGCGGCGAAGCGCACGGCACCGGTTTGCCAATACGGTTGGCCAATCGATGAGCCAAGGAACTCGGCTGATTGATAGGACGTCACGACGGCCCAACAGCCTGTACTTGCCTGAATGGGGATGACGGACGTAAGCAGCTCCTGGCCGCCGGCCGGATTGGTGTATCGAATGCCGAGCGGGGCGACGTCTGCACAGCTATCCTTGAGCCGGTCGAGCACTCCCGAGTTGAGCAGATCCTGGCGTTCCTGCTCGAGATACTGCGACGGGACCGCAGGTGCGGAAGCCACGTAATAAAAACCGCCATTGGTAAAGTCGTCGGCGCGGCGGAAGAGGAGCTTGATATTGGGTCCGGCAATGCCGAGGCGCAACACGGCCTGCGCGATCGACCGCATTGCCGAGCCGTCGATCCTCTCGACCGCCGGGCGGAGTGCTTCCGCGATGATGCGGCCCTGGGCCTCGACGTTTTCGAGGAGAAGGCGATTCTTCTCGGCGTCTGCCGCGCGAAATTGCTCATAGACGATGCTGGGCACCGCGAAGAAGATGGCGACCAGCACCAAAATCTTCACGACAAATGAGCGCGAGATGCGCTCGAGCTGGCCCATCATCCTAGGAATCGTCGCCCTCCCTCTCGTGCCAGCGGTAGCCGAAACCGGAGTAGTTCTCGATCTCGTCGAAATCCGGGTCGACGTCGCGGAATTTCTGACGAATTCGTTTGACGAACGCTCGCACGTTGGAGCGGTAGCCTTCCATACCATAGCCAGCGACGAAGCCCTCGCCGTGCACCAGGTCATAGAGCTCGCGATATCGAACGTCCTGGCCGACGCGGGTTGCAAGTAGTTCGACCATCTTGAATTCCGTGATGCTCAAGGGCACCTCGAGGGTTTTCCAGAATGCCCTGCTTGACTCGCGCCGAAGTTCCAGCTCGCCGCGCATCAATGTGGACGGTCCGTCGTCAACGTCCCGCACGGTGTCATCGTTGGCCGCGGGCCTGCCACCTTTGATCCCCTCCAAGATCAAATTCAGGCGTTTCAGCAGGATCGAGAAACTGCGCGATTTCTCGACGAAATCGACAGCACCGCCCTGAAGTGCTGCTTCCTCATAGATCTGATCGGTCAAAACCGTCAGGAAAATGACGGGCACTTGCAAGCCGGCCTGGCGCATCCGCCGCAGGACCTCGATGCCGTTCATCTCCGGCATCTTCCAGTCGAGCAAGACGATATCGTTGTCCTGCTCGGCGAGGAGATGCCGCAACGCGGGTTCCCCGCCCTCGAACGAGCACACATCGAAACCCGCATCGACAAGATTTTGTCCGAGCGACTCGCGAAACAGCGCGTCATCGTCGACCAGAACAAGCCGCGTGCGTGTGCCGACCTGCCTTAAAAATTGCGTATCGCTCATGAGCCTGACGGTCGCAAGGAGGCTACGCAGGCCCCGCCTTGCAGGCCCTTCGGTCCGTTCGGCTTTAGATCGTAGGTCAATGCTTTGAACGTCTGAGTGCCGAGGTCGAGATAGAAGAAAATGTCCAGTCCGCAGCCGGAGGAGCCGTAAGTCCAGATCACGGCCGGCGGCTCGTCGCGCATCGCCGATGGATTGCCGAAAAGACGTCGAGTCTCTTCTTGCGAGAGGCCCACAAGCGTCTCCGGCTCTATGGGCTGGGTCACGCGATCTTTGGGCGGCGGGACCGGCACCGGCAGCGCCGCCACCTGGTTTGAACGTGCTGTCGCCGCCGGCGGTGGCGGTGGCGGCGTAGGCGCAATGCTCTGCTCACTCGTTTCGCATGCGCCGAGCGCCAATGCCACAAAGAGCGGGATAGACCGTGACAATCGCACTGGTGTCCCCCGTGTCTAACTAATTTAGGGTTTTCGTAACGGCCCAAAAATACACTTCCGGCGCCCCGCCGCAATCCCCATGACGCAGGCAGCATTAGTGCTGAATCGTGTTTAAGAAACAATTAACGAATTCGGCTCCGATTGACCCGACAGTCGACCAATATAAAGTGAAGTGGATCTGACCAGTTTCAAGACTTAGTTCAAAGGACGGGCGAGCCTACCAGGTATTGGGCCAAAGTGACGTAGTGCCAATCGTCGGACTCCTGCAATTCTGTCGATAGCCCAGCGGCCGGCGCTTAATGCCGGCTTCGGCAAAACCGGGCAGGGTTTTGCTGAATTCGTTCTTGAATCCCTTAAAGCCGCCTCGGATGGCAAAATCCGACGCCCCGAGTCGCCGAAGCCGCGTTTGCTCCGGTCGAGGTGATGCGCTCAAACGAAATAGGCTTTAAGCGGTGCAAAGCCGTTGAAACCGACGGTCGAATACGTTGTGGTGTAGGCGCCGCAGGACAGGATGCGAACCTTGTCACCCTCCTTGAGCGACAGCGGAAGTCGATAAGTCGTCTTCTCGTACAATATATCGACACTGTCGCAGGTCGGGCCCGCGAGAACGACGGGGCCGGTGGCGTCGCCGTCGCGCGTCGTGCGCAGGCGATATTTGATCGCCTCGTCCATCGTTTCGACGAGACCCGAGAATTTGCCCACGTCGAGATAGATCCAACGCGTTTGCTCGCCCACATCCTTGGTTGAAATGAGCACGACTTCGCTCTCGATGACGCCTGCGTCGCCGACGATGGCACGGCCGGGCTCGACTATGAGTTCCGGCATGCTCGCGCCGAAGTGTTTCCGCACGGCGGCAATCACAGCTGCCCCGTAATCCTCGTTCGAAGGGACATCCTGATGATAGCGGCTCGGGAACCCACCGCCGAGATTAATGACGCGCACGTCGACACCTCGTCCGCGAAGCTCTTCCCAAAGGCGCGCGACCTGCCCGAGGACCTTGTCCCATTGGGTCACGTCAGTCTGCTGAGAGCCGATATGGAAGGAGATGCCGCATGCATCGAGCCCGCGCGACTTGGCATGCACGAGCAATTCAACCGCCATGCCCGGCGAACAGCCGAACTTGCGCGAAAGCGGCCATTCCGCACCCTCATTATCGACGAGGACGCGGCAAAAAACACGGCTGCCCGGTGCAGCACGCGAGAGCTTTTCTATCTCGCTTTCCGCGTCAAAAGCGAAAAGCCGTACGCCCTTTTCATAGGCGTAAGTAATGTCACCCTCTTTCTTGATCGTATTGCCATACGAAAGGCGTGCGGGATCGACCCCGTGAGCAAGGCATAGATCGATCTCGCCGGGGCTCGCCGCATCGAAGGCAGCGCCCAGGCGTACGAGCAGCCTGATCACTTCGGGTGCAGGGTTCGCCTTCACCGAATAGAACGTTTGGGCAGGCTCGAGCGCGCGCGCGAGTGCGAGATAGCTCTGCTCGACCATTGCAAGATCGACCACCAGGCACGGTGTTGCCGGCCGCACCGTGTCCAAAAACTCGGCAATGCGCGGTGTAATTTCGCCGCGGGCCACGTGTGGCGGAACCACACGAAGACGCGCCTTCGACTTGCGCTTGACAGATGGGCGAACGCGTCCAGGCCCAGGTTGCGGCAAGGGCTGGCCCTGCTCGACAATAGCCCGCTCGCTGGGAGTTGCCACGGAGGCCGACGCTGAATTTCCGATTTGTCGACGACGGGTGGCGTGGCCACCCTTATTGGCTGCGAACATCGATTGCTCCCTCTCGGTCCGGCATTCCGCCGAATGACAACCCAAAAGAGACGCGACCGTCGTTGCATAACCACAGAGGGCCAGCGGCACGTGCGTATGCGTCAGTAATCCTACATACGCCCTTTCAGACGAGACGCAAGAAAATTCTTCATAAAGAGGGCCAAATCTTCGCGAGTGGAGGGGCTCGGAAATCTTAAGCCAAAATTAACCACGGGGGTTGAACTCCGTAGCTAAATAAGGGATGGTTTGGTTAGCAAACCCGGCGCCAAGTCCGGGAACGCATTGCGGTAGTGGGTCGAAAATAACTGTGGGGGGCAGCATGACGAGTCGCAATCTCGCCAAAGCACTTGCGTTTGGCGTCAGCACGTTTGTTTTTCTCGTTACATCCTCCGAATTGACACCCGCCTCGGCTATCCAGTGTGCGCCTTATGCCCGCAGCATTTCCGGCATCGATCTTTATGGCGCTGCTTGGACGTGGTGGGCTTCAGCAAACGGACGATATGAGCGCGGAAATACACCCAGGATCGGATCAGCAATCGTCTTCAAGAAGCTGAAGGGGATGCCGTCGGGACATGTCGCGATCGTGACCGCGGTGGAAAGCTCACGCCTCATCAAGGTCAATCACGCAAACTGGGTGCATCGCGGACGACAAGGCAAGGTCGAGACAAATGTCTCGATCTACGACGAGTCGCCCAACAACGACTGGAGCCAAGTGCGGGTCTGGTATTCGCCAGTCCACGATTTAGGCGTCAAGGTGTATGCGACTTATGGCTTCATCTATCCCATGGGCGTGTCGAGCCGCGTCGCCGACAAGTGGCGCACGAGCAGCTAAAGCACTCTGGCATCGCGTCATAGAACGTCCAGCCGTGAGGTGCTCTCGCTTGGTGCCAGCATTCGCCGATGGACGGCCCTGAGTGAGCGCTTATCTCTGGATTGCACTCGGAAGTGCGATCGGTGGTGTCGCCAGGTACGGTGTTACCTACCTATTTGCCGCGACGGTCGGAGATGGGTTTCCATGGGGCACCTTGGCGATCAACGTGTCCGGGTCCTGGCTGATCGGTTTCTTCAATACGCTGAGCGGGACGGATGGGCGTGTCCTGGTGCCAGTACGGGTCCGTCAGTTCGTCATGATCGGTATATGCGGCGGTTACACGACGTTCTCCGCCTTCAGCCTCGAAACGCTCAACATTCTTCAGCGTGGCGCTGTCCTTTCGGCGGCCGCTTACGTTACGGCCTCGGCGACGCTCTGCCTCGCCGCCGTCTGGTCCGGTCATTTACTCGCGGCCCGAACGAACCGCCTCGCGTTCTAGTGTGGCGAATCCGAAATTCGCCACATTAGGGGGCGGGGCGGGGAGCGAATTTCGGATTCGCCACACGAGCGCCCCGGCCGCAGAAAGTAGCCCTCAATGCTTTGCGGCCACTGCTTCAAGCTCGAAGAGCCAAGCCGGCGAGGCAAGTGCCTTGACGATCACGAGCGTTGCCGCTGGCGCCGGATCCTCGATGAAGCGGTCGCGCACTGCGCGGGCGATCGGCACATGTGCGGGATCAACCAGATAGTAGTTGAGCCGCACCACGTCACGGAACCCCATCTGGGCAGCCTCGAGGGCGGCTTCGAGATTGCGCCACGCTTGTTCACACTGCGCCTCGAACCCTTCGACAGTCGAGCCGTCGATCCTCGCGCCGACTTGACCCGCGAGGAATACCCAGCGTGCGTTCGGCGGGATTTCAACCACCTGGCTGTAGCGGCCGGCTGGCGGTGGCACCGTCGGGGGATTAAGGTGTTTCAGCAATTTTCGACCCTCCCTTGGTTATTCCCCATATTCGATGAGTGGTATCCAGGCGTGTCCGAGCGAGTTCACTGTGAGCGTCTCGCCGAGTTCAACCGAATGCCGGCACCGCCGGTGCGCCGAGGTAGACCTCGATCACGCGCGCGTCGTTGCGCACGACCGCCGGCGCACCTTGGGCGATGACACGCCCGCTGGCAAGGCAAATCACGCGCGTTGCGAGTGGCATAAGAAACGACATGTTGTGCTCGATGACGAGAAGCGTCAGGCCACCGGCAGCGAGCGCTGCGAGCCGATGTGCGAGGTCGGCCTGGTCCGAACCGCTCAGACCGGCGGCTGGCTCATCGAGGATGAGAAGGTGTGGCTCGAGCGCCAAGGCGCGAGCAATCTCCATCCGGCTCCTAAGGGCCTGCGGCAAATCCCCGGCCCTGTACCAGGCGTGCTCTCGAAGACCGAGACTGTCGAGAAGGGCCATGGCGTGGCCACGCGCGCGTGCGAGGCGCGCGTCGGTCCTGCCAGTTCCGAGCGCTTTCGTAAACGAAGCCCTCTCAAGGACGAAGCGGGCAACGGCAACATTGTCGAGCACAGTCATGTCGTCGTCGAGATTGCTCGCTTGAAACGTGCGGGCAATCCCGAGGCGCGCAATGCGGAAAGACGGTAAGCGCGCGAGGTCGCAACCGGCGAAACGAATGCGCCCGCGCATCGGCCGATAAAGGCCGGTGAGCAGGTTGACGAGCGTGGTCTTGCCCGAGCCGTTTGGCCCGATAAGGCCGATGACCTCCCCTCGCGCGATCTTCAGATGCACGCCATCGAGTGCCCTGACACCCCCGAAGGCGATCGTGAGATCGTCGACTTCAAGGAGGGGCGTCCCGGCCGGTCCGGTCTCGTCCGGCGCCCATGCTCGTAGAGGATCGGGAACGGGTGGCGGGCATTCTGGCCAGAACCGGGCCCGAATCCGCTCGATGGCCCCCACGATACCGTAGGGTGCGGCAATGATCGCCACGAGCGTCACAGCACCGTAGGCGATGAGATACGAACGCTCCAGCGCGCGGAACCATTCGGGCAGGTGCGTGAGCAGTACCGCGCCCACAACCGCACCTGAGATTCGCGCCCGGCCGCCGATGACGACCATCATGAGGCACATGACCATGATCGGAAAACCGAGTGCTTCCGGCGAGACCACGCCGACCGCGTGAGCGTAGAGCGCTCCGGCCGCACCCGCATAGAGCGCCGACAGCAGGAAAGCAGCCAGGCGCAAATTGCCGATATCGATGCCAAGGGCGAGTGCTGCAAGGCTGTTCTCGCGCATGAGCTGGAAGGCTCGCCCATAAAGCCCGCGCATGACCTGCCAACCCAGGGCGCCGCCGACGGCCACGATCGACCAGACGAAAATCAGGAGGGGCCAGCCTTGCTCGATCTCCCGCCCCAGCACGGCGATTGGCGGGACACCCGCAATGCCGTTGGCGCCACCTGTAACGCTCGTCCAATTGAGGGCGAAAACGAGGACGACCTGTCCAATTCCGAGCGTGGCGAGGGCAAAGTAATGGGTTTCGAGGCGTAGGACCGGCAGCGCCACCGCGAGTGCGACGAAGCCAGGGAGTGCGATCGACAGCGAGAAGGTTGTGCCAAATCCAAATCCGAAGGTGGCGCCAAGGATTGCCGTCACGTAAGCCCCGAGGCCGAAAAAGCAGCCGTGGGCGAGTGAGAGGGCGCCTGCATAGCCAAAGGCGAACTGATAGCCGACGGCGAGGATTGCATAGACACCCGAGATCGTGAGCAAGCGAAGTGTATAGGCGTCACCCTGGAGTATCGGGTAAAGGAGGAGAATTACCGCGAGTGCCGCAAGCGGCAAACGGATACCCGAGATGAGGGTGGACGCCATCAAACGCGCCTCTGCGCGCGCTCGCCGAAAAGGCCCTGGGGTCGAAGAAAGAGTATCGCCAGAACAGTTGCATAAAGAAGCACCGTCGCCGCGGCATAGGAGACGTAAGCGGAGACGATCGCTTGGAAGGCAGCGACAAGGAGGGCACCGACCACCGCACCCGCGATGCTACCCCAACCGCCGATCACGACGGCGACGTAGGCTGTCATGATGAAGTCGGTGCCGCGGGTGGGTTCGACGAAATATTTGTGGGAGAGGAGAAGTCCTGCCCCACCGGCCAGAGCCGAGGCAATGGCGAAGGTAAGTGCAATCATGCGATTGACCGGAATACCGATTGCACGTGCCATCTCGCGATCCTCCGCCGTTGCGCGCAACGCGCGGCCAAGCCGAGTGCGGGAGAAGAGCAGGCTCTGCGCGAGAATTGCCGCTGCGGCGACCAGGACGATCGCAAGAGATTGCTCGCCGATTGAAACGCCGTCGCCAATATGAAACACCCGATCCGCGACGAGTGCCGGTGTCGAGCGCGGCTCGGAACCGTATATCGCATTTGCGGTATTCTGAATGATGATGCCGAGTGCGATCGTGCTCACGTAGACTGCTGCCGGCGGACGACGCATGAGCGGAAAATAGGCGAGGGCCGAGAAAACGAGGCCGAGGGCCGCCATCGTAAGTATGACAACCGGTAGCAAAACGAGGCCGGGTAGCGCCATCACGTGCGCGAGTGCGACGGTAACGAAACCGCCCGCCATCACTAAATCGCCGTGGGCAAAATTGACAGCCCCCGTCGCATTGAGCACCAACACGAATCCGAGGGCGACCAGCGCGTACGCGGCACCGAGGGCCACACTGTCAATGGCGAGTTGGATCAGCGCCACGAAATCTCCGCGAAGCCCGCAACGGCGGCTGTCCGCCTAGTGTGGCTTTGAATCCAAAATTCGCTCACGGTCCCGCATCCAGATGTGGCGAATTTCGGATTCGCCACACTAGGGTGCTGCGTCCACGTTGTCGTAGCGCTTGACGACTTTTGGAATGCGAGTCTTGCCGTCATAGCACACGATCTCCGCCGAATGGGCCATGTTGCCGACCCCGTCCGACTTGTACGTCATGGCGATGCCCTTGAAGCTTTTGGTCGCGAGATAAGCGCGAACGTCCTCGGGTGTTTTGGCACCCTCCTCGACCGCCTTCAGCACCATTGCCACGCCATCATATTGGCCGAGGGCATATGCGTCAGGGTCGGTTTGGAATGCGGACCGGTATTCGGCTAGCCATTTTTTGACGGCGGGCGTCTCGCTCGATATTGGCGAAGAACCGGTCTCGGCGCATACGCCTTTCATCTCGTCGGGTTCGAGAAGGGCCGCGGTCGAGGGCTGATGCATGGCGGAGCTGGCGACGATCGGAAATGGAAGGTTCATGGACGCCGCTTCCTTGACCACGAGCGCCATCGAACCGGCATGGAGCTGAAGAACGAGCACATCGGGGTTCGCCTCCCGCACCTTTAGAAGGATCGGCAACATGTCCTTCACGTTGGTATCGAGGCTGTCTTCGAAAACGAGGGGAGCGCCGAGCCGGTTGAACTCGGACGTCAGCACGGCTTCTCCACTCTGGCCGTAAGCGGTTGTCTGAAAAAGAAGTGCTGGGCGCTTCTTGCCGAGCGTCTCCACCGCGTACCGCGCCTGCACAACCTTGACCACATTGTCCGCGGGGAAAAAGCGGAAGATGTAGGGATTGCTCAATTCTGTGATTTTCGCGGTACCGGATACGGTTACCAAGGGGACCTTGTGCTGGTTCGCGAGCGGGAGAATCGCCAGCATTTGGATGCCGAGGATCGGTGCCACGATCGCAATCGGCGTTTCGGCCGAAACGGCTTTTTCGAACGCGTTGACCGCAATTTCCGGTGAGGTGCCGGTATCCAGCACCTCGCCCTTTGCTTTGACGCCCGGTGGAGCGTGCTCAAGCGCCAGCACGGCCCCGTTGCGCTGGCTGTTCCCTTCCAGCGAGAGAAAGCCGGTGATTGGAACCAGGATTGGAATGATCACCTGCGCGGCTTGGGCGAGGCAGGTCCCAATCGTGAGTGCGGCACCCATCGCCGCCCCGAGAAGCCCAACTTGCAAAGTGCGCTTCTTCATCCTCGCAATCCCAATGTCAGGCCGTCTGTGCGCAATGATAGCGTATAGAATGGCACGCAGGGAGGGAGGTGACGCTAAGGCGCTGGTTTGGCGGCAGTGCTGGGCGTCATGGCGCCAGGGCCGCCTCGATCTCTCGCACGATCGCGGGGTCGAGCGGGCCGACCCGCGAGGGCCACATGCCCGCAAGCTCGCCGTCGCGTCCGATCAGGTACTTGTGGAAATTCCATCGTGGCGCCGAATCCTCACCAAGCTCGCTAACGACCCAGCGATAGAACGGATGCGCATCCTCGCCCAAAACCCTTTCTTTGGCGGCGAGTGGGAAATCGACGGCGAAGTTCGTCGTACAAAATGTCTTGATTTCGGCCGCTGTACCGGGCTCCTGGGCGCCGAAGTCGTTCGACGGTATCCCCAGCACGACAAGGCCTCGCGCCTGGAATTTCCGCCATAGCGATTCGAGATCCCTATATTGCGGCGTGAACCCGCAAAATGATGCCGTATTGACGACGAGCACGGGTTTGCCTTTGTAAGCCGCAAGCGGCAATGGCTCGCCGTCGATCGATTTGAAACTGAAATCGTAGGCGGACATGGATTTCCCCCCGGCTCGTTGCCTCAGCTATAGCGCTCTTCCTTCCAAGGATCGCCGTAATTGTGGTAACCCCGCACCTCCCAAAAGCCCGGCCGGTCTTCGGCGGCGAACTCGATGCGTTTCACCCACTTGGCACTCTTCCAGAAATAGAGATGCGGCACGACGACGCGCACCGGTCCGCCGTGCTCGCGCGTGATCGGCTCACCCTCCCAGCGGTCTGCGAGAAGCGCATTCTCCACACCGAAATCGTCGAGCGGGATGTTTGTCGTATAGCCGTCGAAAGAATGAAAAATGACGTGCTTCGCCTCGGGTTTCGGCTTCACGAGCGCCATGATGTGCCGCGCCGCGACTCCCTCCCATCGATTGTCATAGCGCGACCACGCGGTGACGCAATGAATGTCGGACTGGGATCGCAGGCGCGGCTGCGCAAGAAAATCGTCCAAGGTCCAGTGGACGGGGCTCTCAACCAGCCCGTCGACGTCGAGGCGCCAACGCGACGGCGGCAACATTGGCTGAATGCCAAGGTCGAGCACCGGCCAATTCTTGACCTCGCGCTGGCCGGGCGGCAGACGCTGCAGCCTCCGCTCGTCCGCTCGCCCGGTAATGAGGCGGCCTTCGCGCGCCCATTTCTCCTTGCTCGCCACAAGCTTATCCTTGATGCCGGTCATCAGGCCGGGCTTGCTGCTGTCATTACCCATTCGCGCTGCCTTTATCTCTCAATCGGGCGCTTTCGCGCCAATCGCCCTTAGGGTTCGGCCGTAAGATAATGCAAGGTTCGCTTTGGGCAACCCCTTCGCGGTCCGAAAGCCTTGACGCGAACCACCTGCCTTGCGAGGTTTCGCCCCATGAACATCGATTATGGGCGCACGGCCAAGGATTACGGCCGTCACCGCGCCGGGTTTCCAGAGGCTTTTTTCGACCGACTCAGCAATTTCGGCATTGGGCGGCGAGGGCAACGCGTGCTCGATTTCGGGACCGGTACGGGTAGCGTTGCGCGCGGCCTCGCCCGGCGCGGCTGCGATGTCACGGGACTCGATCCCGCGGCCGCTCTCATTGAAGAGGCCCAGCGTCTCGATCGCGAAGCAGGCGTTGAGATCGCCTACGTTGTCGGCCGGGCTGAGTCGACGGGCCTGCCGGCAGAGGCATTCGAGGCGGTGACCGCCGGGCAGTGCTGGCATTGGCTCGACCGCCGGCAAGCGGCCAGGGAAGCGCGCCGCCTGCTTATTCCGGGTGGGGCGCTGGTCATTGCGCATTTCGACTGGCTGCCGCTCGCGGGATCGGTCGTCGAGGCGACGGAGCGGCTCATCCTTGCGCATAATCCTGCCTGGCCCTACGCGGGTCTGAATGGCATTCATTCCCACTTTCTGGCAGATGTCTCAGGTGCTGGATTCTCGGCACTGGAAACCTTTTCATTCGACCTGTCCGTGAGCTATAGCCACGAAGCATGGCGCGGCCGGATTCGCGCGAGCGCAGGCGTCGCGGCGAGCCTGCCGCGTGATCGTGTGGCGCGCTTCGACGAAGCTCACGCTGCGATCCTCGCGAAAGATTTCCCCGGGGACCCGCTTGCAGTCCCGCATCGCGTGTGGGCAATCGTCGCACGCGCGGCGACAGCCTAGTGTGGCGATTCCGAAATTCGCCACATCTGGATGCGGGACCGTGAGCGAATTTCGGATTCAAAGCCAAACGAGTAATATGTTGTATCTAGTGTGATATTCGGATTTGAAGTTCCCAAACACGGATGCCGCCAAAATGACAGGAACTTCAAATCCACCACACTAGGGGTGGCGGGTTCAGCGCGTCAATGTGCGCTGAGCGACGAGGCTCCCGATGCCTGCGACGGCGATAATGCCGGCCATGGGTATCGCCGTGCCGTCATTCAACGCGCTGAGCAGAGCGCTCAAGAGGCTTCCCGAAAGGAATTGAAGCGTGCCGGCGAGGGCCGAGGCGACGCCTGCGCGCGAAGGGAACAGGCTGAGACAGCCGGCCATCGCATTGGCGCCGACCAGGCCGATCGCCGTGAGATAAGCGAAGAGGGGGAGGAGAACGCCGACCGGACTGCCCCATCCCATCGCGGCGAAAAAGACCAGCACCGCACCGGAACCAGCCGCACCGAGCACACCGTAACCAAGCATCCGGTCGACCCCGACCCGCATGACGATGCGGCTGTTCAAGCCGGCGCCCAGCAGGAAACCGATGACGTTAAGCGCGAAGATCTTACTGAAAGCCGTGGGCGAAAATCCGAAGAGCGTGATGATGACGAAGGGTGACCCGGTGATGTAGACGAACATGCCCCCATAAACGAGGGCGCCGCTCATCGCGTAGCCAATGAAGCGCATATGGGTAAGTGGCTCGGCATAGGCCGCAACCTGTGCCAATGCTCCGCCATGCGCGCGGTGATCGGATGGGAGAGTTTCGTGAAGGAGTGCGATTGTGGCAAGCGCGCAAGCGAGGCCGAAGCCGGCGATGATCCAAAAGATCGTCCGCCATCCAGAGAAATAGAGGATTTGGCTTCCGACGAGCGGAGCCATGATTGGGGCGATCCCCATGATGAGAATCATTAGCGAGAGGACACGGGCCGCCCGGTCCCGGTCGTAGAGATCGCGCACCATCGCCCGTGCGATCACCGGGCCCGCGCAGCCGCCGATCGCCTGAAGAAATCGCATGGCGATGAGAAGGTTCAGACTGCTCGCGAAGGCGCAGCCCACACTCGCAATCGTGAAGAGAACAAGCCCGCCGAGAAGCGGAGTGCGGCGCCCAAAGCGATCCGAAAGCGGCCCGTATATGAGTTGCCCGCCCCCGAAACCGAGAAAAAAGGTGCTGAGCGTTAATTGCGCGTCTGCGGCGCTGGCGCCAAAATCCGTCGCGATTTTGGGGAGACCGGGGAGATACATGTCGATCGACATCGGGCCGAATGCGGTGAGCGATGCAAGCACGACTATCAGCACACCTTCGCGACGGCGAAACGGAGGGCGGATCGCGGATGCGCCGGTCATGCGGGCTTCGTGTCCTCTTGTAGATGCCTGCGGTATCGCGATTCGGGTGGAACAGTGCTTGCTGCGGCAAGTAGGCACTACGCGGTCGGAAATACGCTCGTGTCGTGGATGTGAAGTTCCTTACATTTTGGTGGCATCCGCGTTTTGGAACTTCAAATCCGAATACGACACCAGGCGCATCATCCCTCAAAAGCATCTTGCCGTGAAGTCACCCTCCGCTCACTCAGAAAATTCATCCGTTCGACATTCATCCGCAATGCTATCCAACGCGTCTCGGTCGGCGGCATCGACGATGCGACGGGCAATATCGTGGGAAAAGCCTTGGCGGGCGAGGGCTGCGATATCCTTCTGGCGTGTTGCTTTCCGCTCGGCTTCGGCGCGGCAGGGCCCGAGCCGCCGCCGGCGCGCGAACCGTGCCGCGGCCTTGAGGTCCGCATTCCCACCCTGGTTTTGAAACCTCGCAAGTGCTGCTTCGATCAGCTCAGCCGCAATACCCTTCGCCGCAAGGCGAACGGCAATGTTGCGCACAGCCACGCCCCTACGGCTCAGGCTAATGGCCTGGGCCTCGGCATATTTGCCGTCATCGAGGGCCGAATTTGCGCACAGACGCGCGACGGTCTCGTCGATCCATCGAGAAGCGATCCGGTACTCGGGGTCGTCGGGGCGGTGACCCGCACGTATAAGGCGGCGCAACAGCACCCGGCGCAGGTTCTCGGCTGAGCTCGCAAAGCGGCCGAGATAACGCAAGGCCGCATTGTCAACGTGCTGGCGTGTCAACGGGCGAGATGGACGGCTGCTTCGGGCTCTTCTTGTTCGGGGCATCGACACCCTTGGCTACAGCCAGAGGCACTCGGCCCCTTGTCGTTGGGCCAGTGTGCCACGACTCGCGCGGGCCTGCCATGTCCCTCCCGCGGTTGCGGAATGAGCTCGAGATGGCCTATCTATCCCACTCGTGTTTTCGGCTGCGAGATCGGTTCCGGCAGGATGAGCGTTGCTTCCCCTCCCAACCCACGCCGCTTCGGCGTCATCAACTGGATCGGCCTCGGCACCCTGTGCGCCAAGGAAATCCGCCGCTTCATCAAGGTTTATACCCAGACGCTTATAGCACCCGTTGTGACGACGCTGCTTTTCCTTGCGATCTTCACGCTGGCACTCGGCGGCGGGTCCCGCATGGCTGGAGGTGTGCCGTTCGCCGAATTCCTCGCGCCAGGCCTCGTCATGATGGCGCTTGCCCAAAATGCTTTTGCCAATACGTCGTCCTCGATCATCATCGCGAAGGTGCAGGGCAACATCGTCGACGTCCTAATGCCACCTTTGAGTCCGTTTGAATTGTCGCTCGGATTCATCGTGGGCGGGGTTGCACGCGGTATTGCAGTCGGCCTTGTCGTAGCCCTGTCGATCGCGATCTTCGTGCCGATGCAGATACAGCATTGGCCCTACGTCATCTTCCACGCGCTCGCTGCGGCGACACTCCTCTCCCTACTTGGCACGATTGGCGGCGTATGGGCCGACAAGTTCGATCATATCGCGGCGGTGACCAATTTCATCGTCACGCCGCTCTCGTTCCTCTCTGGAACCTTCTATTCACTTGAGAGACTTCCCGACTTTTGGAAGGCCATTGCCTACGTTAACCCATTCTTTTACATGATCGACGGGTTCCGCTACGGTTTCATCGGTCACGCAGACGCATCATTGACGGTCGGCGTCGCCGTGATGCTCGGTGCGAATTTCGCCCTCTGGTGGCTTTGCCAACGTATGTTCGCGCGCGGATACAAGCTCAAGGCATAGGCCGTTCGAGCCTGCCATTGCGGGAACGGAAACGATAGGATCGGAAACGACTCGCCGAGCGCCCTTCGGCCCGAGTCCAATGCACGCACCCCTTGCAGGGGCTTCGCTTTCGCGCCATCTCAATTGACACGTTGCGGTCGATTGCCAATACTCACCGGCTTTCCTTGGCGTGCCCCCAGGTATGTTTTTGGAGGAATCCGTGATCCCAGCCCTGATGCCCACCTATAACCGGTGCAACATCGCGTTCGAGCGGGGGGAAGGGGCGTACCTCTTCGCGACCGATGGGCGACGATTCCTCGACTTCGCGTGCGGCATCGCGGTCACCGGTCTGGGCCACGCGCACCCTCACCTTGTGAAAGCGCTCATCGAGCAGGGCCAAAAGCTCTGGCATTGCTCGAACATCTTCGAGATCCCGGCACAGAAGCGCTTGGCCGAAAGGCTCGTCGCCAAGAGTTTCGCGGATACCGCGTTTTTCTGCAATTCGGGCGCGGAGGCGATCGAGGGCGGCATCAAGCTCGTGCGCAAGTACCACGACGAGACCGGCAATCCTGAGCGCTATCGAATCATCTGCTTCAACAATGCGTTTCACGGCCGCACGCTGGCGACAATCGCGGCGGGCGGGCAGGAGAAGCACCTCAAGGGCTTCGGGCCCGATGTCGATGGCTTCGACCACGTGGCATTCGGCAATTTGAACGAAGTGCGCAACGCCATCACGAAGGAGACAGCCGCGATCCTGGTTGAGCCCGTTCAGGGCGAAGGTGGGGTCAGTGCCGCACGAGAGGATTTCCTTCTGGGTTTACGTACCGTGTGCGACGAATTCGGCCTGCTTCTCTTCATGGATGAAGTGCAATGCGGCATGGGCCGTACCGGCAAGCTCTTCGCCCATGAGTGGGCTGGCATCAAGCCGGACGTCCTATCGACCGCGAAAGCGCTCGGCGGCGGGTTCCCGGTCGGCGCCGTCCTCGCGACCGAGAAGGCGGCGGTCGGCATGACGGCCGGCACCCACGGCTCGACCTTCGGCGGCAATCCGCTTGCGATGGCGGTCGCCAACGCCGTGCTCGACGTGATGTTCGCCGACGGCTTCTTCGATCGGGTAGCCGCGCTCGGCGCCGATTTCGGCCGCCGGCTCGAAAAGCTCGTGAAAGCTCACGGCCGAGTATTTTCGGAGGTGCGCGGCATGGGGCTTCTGCGTGGCCTTAAGTGCGCCGATGGGTTCACCAATACCGACGTCGTCGCGAAGCTGCGCGAGCAGAACTTTCTGACGGTGACGGCCGGCGACAATACCGTCAGGCTCGTCCCTCCGCTCATTATCGAGACGCACCACCTCGACGAGGGGATGGTGGCCCTCGAGCAGACTGCCGTTGCCCTGGAGGCACCCCGGTCATGAGTTGCGTCCCGAGCGCTCCGTCATGAGCGGGGCCGGCGCACCGCGGCACTTTCTCGACCTCGATCGGTTCGATTCGGCGACCCTCAGGCACATGCTTGAAATGGGCAAGGCGTTCAAGCGCGGCGAGGGGCTGAAGTCGAAGCCCCTCAAGGGCAAGACCCTCGCCATGTTGTTCGAAAAGCCCTCGACGCGCACGCGCGTTTCATTCGAAGTGGGCATGCGCGCGCTTGGCGGGGAGGTGGTGGTGCTCGAGCGGGATGGCATGCAGCTTGGCCGCGGCGAAACGGTCGCCGACACAGCGCGCGTCCTCTCGCGCTACGTCGACATCATCATGCTGCGCACGACGAGGGAAGAAAAACTCCTCGAGCTTGCCGAGCATGCGACCGTGCCCGTGATCAATGGCCTCACCGATCGCACCCACCCGTGCCAGATCATGGCCGACGTGATGACGTTCGAGGAGCATTGCGGGCCCATCGCGGGCAAGGTGGTGGCCTGGGCCGGCGACGGCAACAACATGGCGACGTCATGGATCCACGCCGCTGTGCGCTTCGGCTTTACGCTGAGGCTCGCTTGCCCAAAAGAGCTCGGCCCGCCCCGGCAGGTCGTGGAGTGGGCGCGCAAGGAGGGCGCCTCTATTCTCATCACCGACAAGATCGGCGAGGCCGTGAGCGGGGCGGACTGCGTCGTCACCGACACCTGGGTCTCGATGGGAGAGCAGGAGATTGAGGCGCGCTATGCGCTTCTTCCACCCTATCGGGTCGATGACAGGATGATGCGGCTGGCCAAGCCCGGTGCTATCTTCATGCATTGTCTTCCCGCACATCGCGGCGAGGAAGTAGCGGCGTCGGTGATCGATGGGCCGCATTCGGTCGTGTGGGACGAGGCCGGCAACCGGCTGCCTGCGCAACAAGGGATACTGGTCTGGTGCCTGACTTGACGGAGCGTGACGCCGACGCAGTTGCAGGCATGGCCGGTCGCGATGACGATCTCGTCCAGCCGTTCCAGATCGAAGCCCAGTCGATTCGGGGGCGGCTGGTCCGGCTCGGCCCTCTCGTCGACGACGTGCTTTCGCGTCACACCTATCCCGAGCCGGTCGCCACAATGCTCGGCCAAACCTTGGCGTTGACGGCATCGCTCGCCGGCACCTTCAAGTATGACGGGGTCTTCACGCTCCAAACCAAAGGTGACGGGCCTATCGCCATGCTGGTCGCCGACGTGACGAGCAAGGGCGACATACGCGGCTATGCGCGATATGACGAAGCGAAGCTGGCCCACGCGGAAAGCCAGCGTGCCGAAGGCCATGGTGCGCAAGGTGTGGTTCCTCGCCTGCTCGGCGCCGGCTATCTCGCATTCACGGTCGACCAGGGCGCCAACACGGAGCGCTATCAAGGCATCGTCGAGCTGCAGGGGGCCGAGCTCGTCGATTGCGTGCACCATTATTTTCGCCAGTCCGAACAGCTCAATGCCGTCTTCAAGCTCGCCGTCGGACGGGTCGAGACGGAGGACGGTCAGAAGGGATGGCGTGCTGCCGGCCTGATGCTGCAACGCGTTCCGCTCGCGGGAGGCGAGCGGGAGGCAGGTCTCGTCCCGGCCTCGGAAGACGCCCAGGAGGATGGGTGGCGGCGAGCGCTCGTCATGATGGGCAGTGCGACGGACGCCGAACTTCTGGATCCCTCGCTCGGCCCGCACGATTTGCTCTACCGGCTTTTCCACGAGGACGGCGTGCGCGTTTTCCGCCAACGTCCATTACGTGCGGGTTGCCGTTGCTCGCAGGATCGGGTCGATATGGTGTTGAAGGCGCTCTCGCCCGAAGAACTCAAGGATATGACGGTCGATGGCCGCATCAGCGTGGTTTGTCAGTTTTGTATGCGCGAATATTCATATGACGAAGCCGCCATTGCGGCATTGAAAGCGTCCTGACTTTCTACCCGTCCCTTTTGACGCTGCCTCGATTCTGACACAGTCTTCCCCCATGTTCCGGACTTGACCATTCCAACGCTTCTCGACGTATAAATCTCCAGATCCAAGACCAGATCCAAGAGAAGAGACCGATGGCTCTATCGAAATTTGC